>JAOAHK010000342.1 GCA_026415275.1 Anaerolineales bacterium | reverse complement strand
CGCTCTGCGCGGCCAGTTCAATGAGCGACTGATTGTATTCTTACAAGGATTGAGCGATCTCAAAGTCAATCAACGTCTAGCGGAATTTCAAAAACGGCTTTATGCAAGCGCTAGAGAATATGGGATGGGCATCCTCAAATTCAATGCCCTGATGAGCTTGCAAGGAGCGGTAATGACCTCGCTTGCCTATTTTGGGATGTGGTTTGTTCTATGGGTCGCGAGTCCGCTGGTTTACCGTGGCGCCCTCAGTGGATTACTCCTCGCTGGCTTAGGGTTAGGGATGCTAGTGAGTTTTGAAGCCTTTTTGCTATTGCCTCAAGCAGTTCAACATTTTATTGCTGGAAAAGAAGCTCTCTCAAGGTTGACCGAACTGACCACTTGGGACGGCGTTTTGTCTTCTAGTTTGGGTGGATCTCTCTGTGAGATGAACCGTTTGGAGATCAAGGCAGAAAAAGTTTGTTTTTCTTATCGAGCCTTGGAAGGCAACTTTCAAGAACATAAGACGGATAAGACGGGTGATGTTCGAGAAATTAGCCTGACCCTTTCCGAAGGGAAACGGTTGGGCATTGTTGGACCTAGTGGAAGTGGGAAAACGACTTTGATTAACTTGCTTCTAGGTATGTTTGAACCCCAGTGTGGGCATATCTATTTGGACGGAAAAGATTTGCGTCTCTATGACTTAGGATGGTGGCGATCGGTTGTTGCCTCTTGTAGTCAGGATGATTATTTGTTTCAAACAACCATTCGCGAAAATCTTCTATTTCTAAACAGAGAACCCTCCGAAGAAAAACTTTGGCAGGCCTTAGAAGCGACCAAACTAGCAGACTTGGTTCGCCAATTGCCAAAAGGGTTGGAGACGAGCTTAGGCGATCAAGGGAGGCAATTGAGCGGCGGCGAACGCCAACGGTTGTTGCTGGCGCGAACGCTGCTCAGAGACGCACCACTCTATATTTTTGATGAACCAACGGCAAATTTAGACCTTGCTACGGCAACGGAGGTTATTCAGAATATTTTTGAGTGGACAAAGCAAAGAGCAGTGATCCTGGTCAGCCATCAGGCAATTGGCTTTGAGCAGGTGGACGAAATTTTGGTTTTTGCGGCGGGTGCAATTGCTCAGCGCGGTACACACGACCAATTGCTTCAGGTTGATGGATACTATGCGCAGTTATGGCGAAACAGTGGAGTGAGATAAAAAGGTCATCAAGTCCTCGGGTTAAGACTTGATGACCTATAAGAGAGGGTTAGTCTCCAATGGGTTGCAAAGCTGGGATAGGGAAAGGTAAGGAAACCGGTGTGCTTGCCTCTTTGGGTTTGGGTGGATGTTGAATTTTCACCGAGTTCTGTTGTTGTCCGATAGAGGCTAGCGCTTCAATCTCCTGACGGGTTTCAAGCACGCGGGCGACTTTGCCATCCAACATTTGGATCACGCGATCGGCAAATTGTACCATGCGCAGATCGTGAGTCACCATGATGGCAGCGCGCCCTTGTTCGTGAATGAGTTCAGAGAGGATTTGAACGACCTGAAAAGCTCTTTCGGAATCTAAGGCTGCAGTTGGTTCATCGGCAAGGACGATCGCCGGATCGTGCACCAGAGCGCGGGCAATGGCGACGCGTTGTTGCTGACCTCCAGATAATTGCGAGGGGAGGTTGTTCAGACGGTCCTCTAAGCCGAGTCGGATGAGTAACCGTTTAGCTTGTTCAGCCGTTTGGCGATTATAGCGCTTATTCATGCGTAACATTAATTCCACATTTTCTAGAGCTGTTAAGAAAGGCACAAGGTTGTTGGCTTGAAACGTGAAACCGACCTTTTCACGGCGAAAACGGGTGCGTTCAACATCGCTCATTTTGACAATGTCTTTGCCATCGATGATAATCTCGCCTTTAGTAGGCCTTAGCAAGCCAGCGATTAAGGCTAGCATGGTTGTTTTCCCCGAACCCGAAGGTCCAACCATGGCGACAAATTCACCTCTGCGCAGAGTTATGGATGCATTTTCGACCGCGGTTACTGAAATATTACCGGTTTGATAGATTTTGTAGACGGAATTGGTTTGCAAAATGGTTTCCATGATTTCTCCTGTTCTCAGGTTACATTCCTAGTGCGGCGAGCGGTTCAACCTTTAGTGCCAGGCGGACGGATACCATACCGCCAATTGGCCCAATCAGCAATAACGTGCTGATGGCAATCAGAGCTGTTGTCCCGCTGAGCAAAATCGGGATACCGGCTGGCAGAAAGAGAGTTAGTAAAAATGTACCCACGGATCCAATCGTTACTCCCAAGACGGTAACCAAAATGATTTGCAAAACAACCGCGACAGCAATGCTATGATTGGATGTGCCAATGGCTTTGAGGACGCCAATTTGGGGCACTTTTTGCAAGGTTTGAATCTGAAAGAAGCCGCCGATGACTAGAATACCGATCAGCAGGGTGAAGCCGCGTTGCGTGTTTAGGGTACCTTGTTGAGCTCGATAACCGGGCGAGGCTTCATAGGCAGTCTTTCGATCGACAACTTCTACGTTGGAGACACGGCTTTCGATGCGTGCCGCAACCGCCTCTTGAGATTCACCCGGATTCAGTTTGACTGCGACCACGTTGGCAATGGCTTCAACCCGTTGACCGTTTGTGTTCGGTTGGGGTTTAATCGCATCCCAAGTATTGAACGGAACAAAAATGGAAGGTGCATAGAAAAATTGTCGACCATCGGTGACACCGACAACTTCGAGTGTGTGGAATTTCTCGTCGCTGCCAACGATTGTCTTAATGCGAATCCGATCGCCTACTTTGATCCCTGTTCGTTTAGCAACGTTGCCATCGATAATAGTTTGATAGCCGCGCGGCGATCGCAGAGTCATGCCTTCTAGAGCGGGAGGCATACCTGGCCTACCTGGCTCAACACCGATAAGAGAAACCTCCAGTAACGGTGTATTATCTGCAAGGACAATGGTGGCGGTAGCGAAGCCAAGCGGTCCGATTTCAGCTACTCCCTCAATGCGCCGAATGTCGTTAAATTTATCGCGCGGGATGCGGCTAGCTGCTGTGGATAAATCGACATTCTTTTGAAAAACGATCAGTTCAGCGTCAAGTTTTTCGAGATATTCTTTATTTGCTTCAGCTAATCCTTGAGCTAGAGCAGCGATAAACAATACCAACACGGTGATCAAGGCAATCACTAGGCTGAAAAGGAAAAATCGTCCTCGGTTGCGTAAGATTTCTTTGACGGCTAAATAGAATGCCATAACTCTCTACCATCCTTCTTTCAAATATCGCTCTCCCGTAGG
>JAOAHK010000033.1 GCA_026415275.1 Anaerolineales bacterium | reverse complement strand
AACAATATCTTCAGATCAGTGCAGCGCAACACAGCCACCTTTGCCCGCGCCAAGTGCTGGGAGTGCGCATGGCTTTGGCTGGCATTCACGCCTTGGGCATGGCGCTTCCGCCCCCGCGCCGCCGCTTGTTGGTGGTCTGTGAGACGGATGGCTGTTTCTGTGATGGTTTGATTGCTGTCACGGGCTGTACGGTAGGACATCGCAATTTGCGCATTGTAGATTATGGCAAAGTGGCAGCGACGTTCGCAGATGTAGAGACAGAGTTTGCGATTCGCATCGCTCCGCAAAGGGATGCACGCCAAAAAGCACAGCTTTATGCTCCCGATGAGAAGAAAACCTATTTTGCCCAATTGGTCGGATATGGTTGTATGCCTGACGACGAGTTGTTTACCTTCCAAGTAGTTCAGCTTTTGCCGAGCGCCAAAGCGCTGCTCAGCCGTCCTGGCGTGCGTGTCCACTGCTCGGTTTGCGGTGAAGAGATTATCAACGAGCGAGAGGTTTTTGTTAGAGAACAGGTGCTGTGCCGAGCCTGTGGCGGTCAGGCGTATTATGTTCATCCCGCGCCATTTGCCTTTCCTGCTCTCTCCAAATCTTCGCAATCGTTGACCGTGGTGAGTGAATTGATGTCCAATCAATGAACATGGACCAAGCCAACAGTTATTCTGCGCCGCACGAATCTCCCTCATATCGCATCTCCCTAGGCGAGCTTTCCGGAGCTTTGGCCGATTTAGGGGTCATGCTTCCATTAGTATTGACCTTGATTGCCCATAATGGCATGGATGCCACCGCTACGTTTGTCGGCATTGGGCTATCCTACCTATTAACAGCATTGCTCTATCGCTTGCCCATCCCGGTGCAGCCGCTCAAGTCGGTTTCGGCTTTGGCAATTGCTCTTGGGTTACCGCCGGCGGTGATTGTTGGTGCAGCTTTCTGGAATGCTGTCTTCTTTTTGGGGATGGGCGCTTTCAAGCTAGACCGTTGGTTTCAACGGCTTTTTGCCGAACCGGTGGTGCGCGGTATCCAGCTAGGGTTGGCTTACCTTTTACTCCGTTCGGCTTGGGGGCTGATTTCCAAAAGTCCAGCGGGTTGGAACACACCGTTCTCAATCCTTGATGTGGAAATGGCATGGAATTGGCTTTTGAGTATTGGCGCCACCCTCGCCTTGGTGTTGTTCCTGCTGTGGAGAAGAGACTATGCTTCCTTAGGCGTCTTTGGTTTTGGATTGGGTTTGGCGACTTTCCAGATAGGATTGCCGGAAGTTTCCTTGCAGCTTAAGCTCCCCTCTCTGTTGCCGATCCTTCCCACCGCAAACGAGTTGTGGCAGGCATTGATTTGGTTAGCCTTGCCGCAAATTCCACTGAGCTTGGGGAATTCGATCTATGCCACGGCAGACGTAGCGCGACAGTATTTCGGCAAGCGAGCTGCTCACATAACCGAGCGGCGCTTAATGTTGACTATGGGTTGGAATGACGCCCTGACCTTTCTCCTAGGCGGCGTGCCGGTGTGTCATGGTTGCGGTGGGCTGACCGCCCATGTACGCTTGGGCGCCCGTACGGGTGGCGCCCCGTTGATGTTGGGGATTGCATTTCTAAGCCTGGGCGTTTTTGGAGGTGAGACGCTGACCAAAGTTCTGGAATATGTGCCGTTGCCCATTCTTGGCGTCTTACTTGCCTATGTTGGGGTACAACACGCCTTGCTGGTGCGCAACACTAGGTTGAATGCTCGCAACAGCACGACCATTCTGCTTGTCCTCGCCTTGACGGTTCTGACCAATCATCTTGCCGTTGGTTTTCTCAGCGCCGCTTTTGTTTATCATGTCTGGGGAAAGTTGGAAAAGAAAATCCCATAGTAGGATACCTTGATCGAATCCCGACAGACCTTGAATCCCTCCTTTACAGAGGCTGCGCACGTGATTAGCGATCCCGGCGAACTTTCCTTTCCCAGCACCAAGGGCAGCTACGTCTTGGTGTTGTGGCTAGTAAAGCCTCAGACGGTCCTGGTGGGTAGGCTAGGAGAGTTACATTTCCAAGCCGGGCATTACCTGTACGTCGGCAGTGCTTTCGGGGCGGGGGGATTAGGCGGAAGATTGAAACATCACCTAAGCCCCCAAAAACTGCATTGGCATATCGACTATCTGCGCTCCATTGCCCAACTGCAAGAAGTTTGGTTTCGGGCAGATGAGCAGTGTCGGGAATGTGAATGGGCAACCGAACTGGCAAAATTGCCCCAATTGTCTCGTCCCTATCCCGGCTTTGGATCATCAGATTGTCGTTGCGTCTCCCACTTATTTTACTGTCCTTCAGCAGAAGCGTTCGCCACCATCCGCTCCCTAACTCCCCTCACCCTCTGGGAGAGGTGCCGGGGGTGAGGGCATCCCCTCGCCCTCTGGGAGAGGGGCCGGCGGTGAGGGCATCCATCTTTCCAATTGGAGTATAACCCGCATGTTATGGAAAAATCCTCTATCCTCCCTGCCTCTGATCCCGCCCGCCTTGCCAAAGGGTATTTGATCTGTCTCGCTGCCACCTTCTCTTGGGCATTTACCGGTATCTTCATTCGCTATCTGACTGTCAATTACCAACTCTCACCACTCACCCTTTCTTTCTGGCGGGATGTCTTTGTGGTTACCGGCTTGGTCATCATTCTCTCTGTGAGCAACCGCTCCCTTCTCCTACCAGGCAAAGGACGATTACCCTACTTTGCCTTATATGGGTTGATTGTCACTTTGTTTAACGGACTGTGGTCATTTTCTGTCGCACTAAACGGTGCGGCAGCCGCAACCGTCCTAGCTTACAGTTCTGCAGCTTTTACAGCATTGCTCGCCTGGCGGTTGTTCCACGAACCGCTGACGCCGATCAAAATCCTCGCTGTCTCCTTGGGCTTGGCTGGCTGTGTGCTCGTGGCAGGAGCCTATGACGCCTCAGCTTGGGCTCTTAATCCCTTTGGTATTCTAACAGGCTTGTGCTCTGGTTTGATTTTTGCTGTCTACAGCTTGATGGGAAAACTGACTGCCAATCGTGGCATCAATTCATGGACGGCACTGTTGTATTCCTTTGCTTTTGCGGCCGCGTACTTTTTACCCCTCTGCCTAGTTGGTGGAGCAATCCAAGGGCACTCTCCGCTTAAAACTCTATTTTGGCTTGAAAAGGATTGGTTTGGTTGGCTGGTGCTTTTCGTTTTAGGGGTTGGTCCTACGATTGGCGGTTTTGGCTTCTACAGTTTGAGCCTCAATTACTTACAAGCTAGCATTGCCAACTTAATTGCTATGCTAGAGCCTGTAATTACTGCCGTCTTAGCCTATCTTCTCCTCGACGAGCTTTTGACTCCGCCACAACTCATCGGTGGAACGATGATCCTGAGCAGCGTGATTATCCTGCGACTTTTTGAAGCGCGCTTTATAAGAAAAGAAACAACCGATCAGGTTGCTTTAACGGACTAGAAAGAAAAAATCTTTGGTTGTCTGATTCACAGAATTCTTTGATAGCCACCTTTTTCACCAATTTGGGTAGGACTCCGTGTCTTCTTGTCCCTATTGCGATGGTTCCTATCCTCCACTCCCTCCCCTTTTTAGCCAGGTTGTGTTATACTACCCATCGCTCTGGAGAAAGAGCAATCATCACTCACGCTTTCTGACCTGTCTGTGCGTGCCGCTGTGGGGATAATGCCTTGCAGCAAGCGGTTGCAGGCAGGGGAGACGAAGGCGGAGGAATAACGCAAAAAAGGAGTCGTGTCATGTCTGTTGTTTCCATGAAAGCTCTATTGGAAAGCGGTGTTCATTTTGGACATCGCACACAAAAATGGCATCCCGCCATGAAGCCATACATCTTCACCGAGCGGAATGGCATTCATATTATTGACCTGCAAAAGACTTCCAAGGCAATCCAACAAGCCTACAACTTGGTGCGTGATACAGTCGCCGAGGGAGGTACAGTGCTGTTTATTGGCACCAAACGCCAAGCTCAAGAGACGGTGCAAGCGGAAGCCATTCGATGTGGCATGCCTTATGTCACCGTGCGCTGGCTGGGTGGAATGCTCACTACCTGGCGCACCATTCGTCAGCGCATAAACGAGTTGGAAAAANTGGAACGGATGCGCGATAAGGGCGAATTTGGTCGCCTGACCAAAAAAGAGATCTTGGTTCTGAACCGCAAAATCGAAAGATTAGAGGTTCTTTTAGGTGGAGTGCGCCAGATGGTGCGCTTGCCAGAGCTGGTTTTTGTGGTCGATGTGCATCGCGAAGCGACAGCGATCCACGAAGCCAATTTGCTCAATATCCCTGTAATCGCCATGGTAGATACGAACTGCGACCCAACCAACGTAGATTACGTCATCCCCTCCAACGATGACGCTATTCGCGCCATCAAGTTGGTTGTCTCAAAGATCGCCGATGCAGCGATCGAAGGCAAAGCGCTGCGCAAAGAAATGCCCGAGGAAGCGCTGGTATCGATGCCCATGGCAGAAGAAGAAGAGCTTTCCGATGAGGAATTGCTCGGTGAAGCCACGCTGGCAAAGATCAGTGGGCGGATTAAAGCTCCTTTGGACGAGGATGTTTTCGGTGAACCCGATGAAGATGTCTATGACATTGATTGGGGCACTGATGAAGAAGAGGAAAGATCCCGCGGACGTTCTGACCGCGAAGATGATGAAGACTTTGAAGATGAGGACGAGGAATAATTATGGCGATCACAACGGAACAAATCAAAGAATTACGCGAAGCGACGGGTGTGGGTATTTTAGAATGCCGCAAAGCCTTAGAACAAGCCAATGGCGATTTCAAAAAAGCGGTTGATCTCCTCCGGGAGAAAGGACTGGCTACGGCTGCTAAACGCGCCGATCGTCAGGCTTCTGAAGGTATCTTGGAACTCTATTCGCATGGTGGCGGTCGTGTCGGCGTGATGGTCGAAGTCAATTGCGAAACGGATTTTGTCGCCCGCTCTGAACCTTTCCGCAATTTTGCCCACGAAATCGCCCTGCAAATCGCTGCAGCGGCGCCGCGCTATATCCGCGAGAGCGACATCCCCGAAGAAGTGCTAGAGCACGAACGACAAATTGCCAGAGCCCGTGCTTTAGAAGAGGGCAAACCTGAAGCAGTGGTTGACAAAATCGTAGATGGTCGGATTGAGAAATTTAAAGATGAGGTTTGTCTCTTACGCCAACCCTATATCCGCGATGAAAACCTCACCATCCAACAATTGCTCTTACAAAATATCGCAGCGATGGGCGAAAACATTGTCATCCGCCGTTTTGTGCGTTGGGAACGTGGAGAAAGCACAGAAGATTAGGTTCATCAGAGCCAACCGCTTGGTTGGCTCTTTTCTTGTGAATCAGGAGCAAATATGTCAAAAGAAATTGTCTATCATCGCGTCTTGTTAAAATTGAGCGGTGAAGCATTAGCTGGGCCAGATGGCTTCGGCATTGATCCCTACCAAGCCGAAGAAATCGCTGAACGGGTCAAGGAAGTTTGTGACGAGGGCGTGACAGTGGCGATCGTGATTGGCGCCGGCAACCTGTGGCGCGGCCGAACTGGATTAGATCGCGGCATGGACCGCGCCACTGCTGATTATATGGGCATGTTGGCTACCGTCATGAACGCCCTAGCCCTAATGGACGCCATGGAACGCCGCGGGATGATCACCCGCGTCCAATCCGCGATCGAGATGCGTGCAGTGGCTGAACCCTATATCCGTCGCCGTGCTATTCGCCATCTCGAAAAAGGGCGCGTGGTCATCTTTGGCGGTGGGACGGGCAACCCTTATTTCTCCACTGATACTGCGGCTGCCTTGCGCGCAATGGAAATCGGCGCCGATGTGCTGATCAAAGCCACCAAAGTGGATGGCGTTTACGACTCTGACCCCGTAAAAAACCCCAACGCTATTCGTTTTGAACACCTAACTTATATGGAAACTATCAATCGCCGCCTTGAGGTAATGGACAGCACGGCAATCTCATTGTGCATGGATAATCACCTGCCCATCCTCGTTCTGAACCTATGGCAAGAGGACGTTTTGCGCAAGGCAATTTACGGCGAACCCGTTGGCACCTTAGTCAGCGATTGATGCCAAAACATCAAGCTTAACAACTCCTAAAGGTGCTAAAACACAGAACGGGAAAACTTCTACCTAGCTCTATCGAGGCACCGAGTTATGAGACATTGGCGGATGGGATAATTGCTCTCTCTAAACCCTGTTTCGCGCCGCATGCAGAATGCACTCAATTTCGCGTTGCGTTTCCAATGGCAAGCTAATTTCCGGCACCGTTTCCAGTATTTCTCTTAGACGCTGATGCAATCGCTCGGTAAAAGATTTGCTGCCATTTCGTTCCCAGATGGCATAGGCGTTGCGATCGGCAAGTTTTGGCACCCAGATTTCCGATTTGCACAACGCAACCGAGCGCGGTTGGGAAAGGAAATGCGCACCTGGTCCGACGCTCTCAATGACCTCTAACATCATCGTTTGGGGATTGACCTCAATCCCGCGCAAGATGCGCTTTGCCATTGCGATTGCTTCATCGGCAAGAACCAACAACTCAAGGGATCCGATATCCGCGCAATCCAGGAAACCGACATCATGCACCAAATCTGCGCCGCTCAAGGCGGAAATCAACACTTGAAGGGTAATTTCCATACTGGCTTGGGCATCGACTGCTTTGCTCTCGGACGCTCCCCCGGTTCCCATGAAAGGCAATTTCAAATAGTGCGCCAATTCCGCAGCGGCAGCCGTGTACAAGCTCAGTTCGGGCGATCCATAGGCTGGCCGCGCCGTGCGCAAGTCCATTGCGCCTAAGGCTGCCCCGATCATCAGCGGCGCGCCCGGTTTATGCAATTGCACAACTGTCAAAGCAGCTAAGGCAGCCGCCAAATGCAAGACCAATGCACTGGCACCAGTGGGCGGCGATTCCAACCCCACCGTCGGTCCTCCCAAACAAATTGCCGGGATATGGTGCTCCGCCGCCCAGAGCAAGCACCCCAATTGACCATCAGCCAGGCGCAAGGGGGACTCGTAGGTGGCAAAGAAGGCAAAGCTGGGCTTCTCGCTGAACGCTTTTTCATCCCCCGCGACGGCAAGCGCGACCTGATAAATCTGGGCAAGGATCTCGGGTTCTGTTGCCCAAGCGACCACCGGTTTGCGGGTAGCAGCGATCATCTCGGCAAACTCATACAGAGGGGAAAGAGAAGGAGGTACGTCATCAAAGATGCTCAAACTCATTACGTAGTCTAAATTCTCCAAGCCCTCACAGGTTCTGGCGACCAAAGCGGCATCCCCTTTGCGAGATCGCCGTCTTTCCCCCGTGTAAGGATCATAAAAGTAAGTACAAGTGGGTCCGGGCCCAAAATGTACGCGCCCGGGTTGAATATGAATGGCTTTTGACTCATCCCTACCCCAGAGGCTAAAGGTGCGCGGCGTGGTGGCGAGCGCTTTTTCCACCAAAGCGGAAGAGATGAAAAAGCGTGCCCCTTCTGCCGAGCAACCGGCAGAGCGCAGTATCTGTTGTGCCTGCGGGTTAAGCATCAAAACGCCCGTGCGTTGCAAAACCGTCATGGCTCCTTCAAGGATCGCTTGGCAACTTTGCTCATCCAATATTCGCCAATGGGGAGTGGTATTTTGATGCAGGATCATAGCACCTCATCTAAAGTTAGACATGACCGTAATAATCACGGTGAACGACAACCGAATAAGCATAATCCAATAGCGTTCCCCAACTAAAGATCGGTATCTCGATCTCACGCTGTAAAGCGCGGGCAAAAGGGGGAAAGCCCGTGCATTCTAACACCATCGCTCCCATATTCGGATACTTCTGATAGAACTCAACCGCCACTTGTAAAAATTCCCGCTCGGCTTTCTCATAATCGGCTTCGGGCAATTGCGGGCGGACGCCGGCCGTCCACAATCGGTCAAACTCCTCACAGCGGCCATCGTCCATCGCCCCGCCGATGACGTAATTTGAGCCTACCTTAACTCCAACGGCGGATAAATGCCGCTCGGTGAGATAGCGGGAATTTGCTACCAAAATTCCCACCACTTGTTGAGAGGAAATGACCTGCTGGGCGAAAGGCACCTGCAGCAGGCTAGAGAGAAACACCGGCACATGCACCGCTTCGGCGACCTCGCGTTGAAAATAAGCAAAATAACCGCATTCGGCAAGAACCGCACGGCAGCCCAGTGCTTCTAACCGCTGAGCCGCACGGATCAGAGGAGGCAAACAGGGGCTTTTATCCTCTTCTCGCACCAAACGGTAGATATCCACCCCTTCGGCGATCTCATACTGGATAGGATAGGGATAAGCGCTGGCGTTACGCACATCGCCGGGGAAGCCGGGATACACATCATCCAAAAGGATGACCCCTAAACCCATTCCATAACAACACTTGCCTGGCCGGGCGCGGATTTTCCGAATGCCTACGTCTCTATGGGTGTAAATCATCCTTCAGTACCTCACAAAATAGTTGGGGGTCAATGTTTCCACCCGTGATGATACAAACCGCCTTGCCAAAGTGCTGGCGATTCTTCCAGGCTGCAGCTAAACTGACCGCCCCAGCCCCTTCCACAACAAGATGACAAGCATGGTATAACCAGCGAATAGCGTGGCGCACTTCAGCTAAACTCACCACTACCGTTTCAGAAACCAATTCACGGACGATTTCCCACATTTGGGGAAAAACAAAGGGGGCTCCCATCCCAGAAATAAAACTGGGCGTATAGGAGGTTTCGATCGGCTTTCCTGCCTTCAAAGAAACGGTGAGCGGGGTGGCTGTTTCGACCTCGCAAGGGATGATCTTAACCTGTGGGGCGAAAAGGCGGGCAGCCTGCGCTACCCCAACGCACAATCCGCCGCCCCCATAGGGCAGGAAGATAGCTTCTAGGTTAGGGTGTTTTTCAAGGATTTCCCATCCCAACACGGCATGAGCGGTGATCACCGCCTGATCCGCAAACGGATGCACCAGTTTGCCCCGCATTGCAGGATGCTCGCCGCACACCTGAATTTGCTGATATTCGGCAAAAGGCACTTCGATCAAGCGCGCCCCATATTGAGCGATGGCGTTCCGCTTCACCATTGGGGCATCGTGTGGGACAATCACCGCACAACAGACCTTTTTTTGTCTGGCTGCCCAAGCCAAGGCCTTGCCCATATTGCCTGCGCTTGCCGTCCAAACGCCGTTTTCGTCTAGTTTGCCCTCTAACTCATCCAAGGCATAGAGGGCCGCCCGCGCCTTAAACGATCCTGTTACCTGCAGAGACTCAACCTGCGCCAGGATTTCACCGCCTGCGACTTGCTCTTCATCCATCAAAGAGAGGCGCAAAAGCGGTGTCTCCTGCAGTCGTTCCCTGAGCTTTCGACGAGCGCATTGAATGTCGTCTAGGCTCAACCAAAAAGAACTTTCCATGTTCTCCCTGCCGCTTCTTGCGCTCACTGCTAAGAGTGAGCGGCACCTTAAGCCCTACAATTTTTCCAAGGCTTGGTCAAGATCAGCGATAATATCCTCCACATTCTCTAAACCCACCGACAAGCGGATCAGACCGTCATCGATCCCGGCTGCATCGCGTTCTTCTTGGGTCATGTGTTCGTGGGTTATTGTGCGCGGGTGCATACAAATTGTGCGGCTGGTGCCAAACGTGACAGCATGGGTGATCAATCGAAAGCTGTTCATCACCTTGGCTGCCCCTTGCATCCCATTGGGAACGACAAACGAGAGCAAGCCGCCGTTGGCTTTCATCTGGCGCCGCGCTAACTCCGCCTGCGGGTGGTTGGGCAAACCGGGGTAATTGACGTGCTTCACTTTAGGGTGTTGAACCAAAAATTCGGCAACGCATTGGGCATTTTGGCTGTGACGTTCCATGCGCAGCGAAAGGGTTTCCAAATATTGCAGCATCAACCACGCCTCAAAGGGTTGCAAAATCGCCCCAACAAACTCGGTAGTGTTCCAGCGGATATCCTCAACTAAGGCTTCCGGACCGATAACTGCGCCACCCAGCACGGTGGCGTTGCCACATAAAAACTTGGTTAACGAGAGCAAAACAATATCCGCACCCAGCTCCATTGGTTTCTGTAGTGCGGGTGTTGCCGTGGTGTTATCCACCATTAAGGGTACGCCGCGCTGATGCGCTACTTCAGCCACGCCCCGAATGTCAGTCACTTGAAGACAGGGGTTGCTTGGCGTCTCCACCCAGACCAGCTTTGTACGCCCGTCAATAGCTTCGTCCCACGCCTCAAGGTTGGTAAAATCGCGCACAAAGCGGAACTCTATGTTACACCGCTGCGGGAAGATCGCCGCTGCTTGTTTATACCCCTCACCAAAGGTGTTCAGTGTGGTTACAACATTATCACCCGGTCGAGCGATGGTAAAGACTAATTGGAAAAGGGCTTGCGAACCCGAACAAGCAGTCACGCACGCTTCTCCTCCCTCCAAAGCGGCGAGACGTTTCTCTAAGACGCTCACGGTGGGCGTCTTGCTGCGCCCATAAATGTAGTTAGGGAACTTCTCAAAACACTCATAAGGGTAGGTCATCGATTGCACAATCGGCACTGCAAATGAGCGAAATTCCTCAACATCTTCGAGAGGGCGAAAACCGCTGTGTAGGGCGCGAGTATCGAACCCTAGTTCCTGATCGGGAACTGAGGTAGTTCGGTGATGGGGATCATATTTCCAAGAATCGCGGAGAAAGAAGGGCTTTTCGGTGTGCATAAGAGAGATCCTTTCTGAGATAAAGTTTGAGCGATGGCTAAGGAGTAATCTGGTAAAGTTCCTCAGCAGACAGATGACAGACGATGAAATGCCCGCCCCCGAAGTTGCGCTCTGGGGGGTCTTCGATTTCACAGACCTCTCCGATTTTGAACGGACAGCGGGTATGAAAACGGCAACCCGAAGGAGGATTGATTGCGCTCGGCACGCGACCACTCAGGCGGACATGTGAAACCTTCAAGTCCGGGTTCGGACGAGGCACAGCCGCCAATAACGCCGCCGTGTAGGGATGATGTGGTGGGGTATAAATGGCTTCACAAGGTCCAATTTCAACAATCTTCCCCAAATACATCACCGCCACCTCGTCCGAGAAAAATCGCACAGCGCTGAGGTCATGGGAGATCAATATCATTGTGGTATTGTGGGTGTTTTGGATTTCCAGCAACAGGTTCAATACCGCAGCTTGGACAGAAACATCCAATGCAGAGACTGGCTCATCACAGATCAACAATTCAGGTTGGGATGCGATGGCGCGGGCAATGCCAATGCGCTGTTTTTCTCCGCCGCTCAGTTGGCGTGGCATGCGATAATAATAGCTTTCGTCTAGCTTTACGGCACGCAATAACCGACACACCTCATCTTGGATTTTTTCTTTTGAGACGGTGCGAAAACGGCGCAGGGTGAAGGCAATTTGATCCCCGACACAATAGGAGGGATTGAGCACGCTATTGGGGTCCTGGAAGACCATTTGCATCTGCCGGATGATTTCTAGAGACCGCTTGTGCACTGGGACGGAAATATCTAAACCGAGAAATTCAATTTTCCCCTCGCGCAAAGGCTCGAGTCCGACGATCGCTCGCGCTACGGTGCTCTTCCCACAACCCGACTCGCCAACGATACCCAGCGTTCGCCCGCGTTGAATTTGAAAATCAATCCCATCTGCGGCGCGCACGTAGCGCCTCTTTTCTAAGCCAAAATAACCACCCACGGTTTGGAAAGGCACTGGATAATAGACTTTGACTCTGTTCAAGCTGAGCAAGCGCGGTGGGTTTTCATCCCAACGTTCTGGGCAAGGGGGCATTTCTTCAATGCACCCCTGCATGACCGTTTGGTTAATGAACTCCTCAGCCCGCCAACAACGCACAAAGTGCTTAGGCTGAACTTCTTCTTGCAAGGGATGTTCCTGAAAACATTGATCTTGGGCAAATTCACAGCGCGGCGAAAAGATGCAGCCTTGCGGCAATTGGTGTGGCGAGGGCACGCGACCGGGAATAGGAATCAACCGCCGCGTGCCTTTGGGGGCATCCACATCGGGCAAACAGCGCATCAATCCCATCGTGTAGGGATGTAAGGGGTGATGAAAGATTTCACTCGCATCGGCAAGTTCGACAATTTCACCGGCGTACATCACAGCAACCTTATGCGAGACACGCGCCACCACACCCATATTATGTGATATATATAAGGTTGCTGTCTGATATTGAGCTTGTAGCTCAGCAATTAGGTCCAAAACAGCCGCTTCAACCGTCACATCTAGGGCTGTGGTCGGCTCATCCATGATCAACAAGGAAGGGTTGTTAAGCAACGCCATGGCGATCAACACGCGTTGCTGCTGTCCGCCCGACACCTGGTGTGGATAGCGATGCATAGTCCCCTCGGCATCCGGCATGTAGACGCGCTTCAACGCCTCAAGCACCTGATCGTAGGCATCCTTTTTGCTTAGGCCACGATGGGTCATCAGGGTCTCTGCCATTTGGTCTTGAATGCGCATGGTCGGGTTGAGAGCCGACATTGGCTCTTGATACACCATGGAAATCTCTGAACCGCGTAAGCGCTGTAGCTCAGCCTCCGATCGGTTACGCAGGGATTGACCACGAAATAAGATTTCTCCCCGACGGATAAACCCATTAATGCCCAAGAAATTGACGATAGAATAAGCAACCGTGCTTTTGCCACAGCCCGATTCACCCACTAAGCCCAGATTCTCGCCGCGCCAGATCTCAAAGCTGACATCCCGCACAGCATCCACAATCCGTTTTCGCGTTTTATAAGAGACAGCTAGGTTCTTTACCTGTCTCTT
>JAOAHK010000341.1 GCA_026415275.1 Anaerolineales bacterium | reverse complement strand
CATCCATATCGTCCGCCGAGAGATATAGGTGGGCGCTGATACGCGGCGCCAAGCGATCCAATGCGGTGGCTAACTTGCGTAGAGCAGAGGCGGCATGAGGATTTTGACGTTCCAAACGGGTTGCCAGCAAGCGGGTGGCAAGATGGACTGCCATCGCTTCGTTAAGAGTCAAGCGTATATTCAAGAGATAGGAGGTTCGGTCAATTTTCCAGCGCTGCCCATCTTCATCATCTACGTAAATGTGCTTCGGCACATCGTACTGGTAACGGCTGATGGTTGAACGATGCACCCCCAAACGGCGGGCAATTTCGGAGGCGGTCAATCCGCGCGGATGAGATAGTAAAAGTTGTTCAATTTGGAGCAACCTTTCAGATTTTTTAATAATCGAATTCATATCCGCCTCTCCCGTTTTGCGAAAACGAGCCCCTTTGTGCTGCTAAAACTACAAACTACACTTTTTCAGATTATACAAGAAAGATGTTGCAAAACCTTCACGCATATCAAGTGCCTTGCAACTTTGTAAGTATTTGCAGCACCAAGTATCCCCTAATCCGAAATCCCCCCATATTTGATTCTATTCCCTAAAAACACTCCGACGATAGGCGCAATCAATTTTCAAGAAAAAGAATTTATAATACTCCATAAGTTATGGCAAGATGGACTTCTTCTCCTAAGCGCAGTCCTTTCAGCGTCAAACGCCTTATTTTGGGTATTTTTTTCATTTCGCTCATCTTCTATTGGGATCTATTTCGCGGGGTAGCACAAGGGTTCTTTCTCTTTTTCCGCTTATCAAACGAAAACACCCCTTTATTAAATGAACTTTTTAGATACTGGGGAAGCTTTGCGTTGGGGATGCTTCTGTTCCTTTTCCCCTTTTCCATCTATCTCTTCCTGACCGCCTATTTCATATTACCCAATCTTTCTCTGGAGCAACATCTTGAGTTATGGAAGCGGCTCTGGCTTTACTTGGTTGGAAAACATGGGGCAGCCGTATTTGTTCGCAATGGCAAATTGGTCGAGGAACAGGGTGAAAAGAGCAAAAAAGGTGCCGGCATGCTCTTAATCGATCGGCAGAGTGCGGTCGTGGTTGAAGAACTTAGCCGCAATCGAAGTACCCAAGTGAGAGTTTTTTCGCCTGGTATCGTATTTCTCAACCCAAGACAAAAAATTCGCGGCAGCGTTGATTTACGCCCCCAACAACGCACGATACACGGCCTCCGTGCCTACACCAAGGATGGGGTCGAGATACTTACCGATCTATCTATCGTTTTCACACTCGGTCAGGCACCTGAAGTACTTCTCGTGACTTACGATTTAGAGCAGACTCAAAACCAAGCAGACGCAGATGCCCTCCGCGTAATTCAATTTTCTGAACCCTTGCCATCCATGCAAAACCCACAGATGCTTTGTCGAACGGTCTCATCCCTATCCAATGAGATCGACCCCGACGATCGCGAGGAAATCCATCGCTTTATTCAGAATTTTCATCGAGGGACTCCTTATCATTCCTCGCAGCAACAAGAGAGGGCACATGGTCAATTTGTGGTTGACCCGCAGCGAATTATGTCTGCATTTTACGCAATTCCTCCTGGTCAGTCATCACAGACATCCATGGGTTGGAGCGATCTACCCCTACAAATCGCGATTGATCTCTTTCGCGAATTCATTACATCGATCCCCTATGCATCGATCTACTCTTCAGATCATCCCATCTCCCACTCGTTGGGCGAACTAAGAAGCAAATTTTCAAAGCTTATCCGCAATCAAGGCGTGTTAGCTTTTCAATATGTACACCGCAAAGACAACTTCCCAATCCGAGAAGGTGATGAATGGAGCAGTGCTGAGCTGATTTTTTACCCCGTTCAACCGCTAAGCTCAGTCAAATTCTTACGTTCAAAAGGGATTAAGATTCTCAGTGCCACCTTCGGCGAACTCAGGCCAGCCGATGAGATGATCGAAAATCGCCTCTTCAACCAATGGCTAGCCGCCTATCAGAGACAACTGCATCCCTCTCTAGATAGCAAACCCATTTCGCTATCCCCCATACATGAGAACACTCCACCGGTGCGAGTTCAAATTGCAAACAGATTTGCGGAAGCTCTATCGTCACCTACGGCGTCAGGTGAAGTAAAACTTAAACACCTCCTTGACATCTTGGAGATTGAACTGAGCGATCCAAATATAAAGCAAAGGGTTTCGAGGGAAACCCTCCAGCGTTTCCAAACATTGCGCAGTCAACTCACCAACCCTCAAACGACTATCCCCTTGGATGAAAAAACATGAGCCGAAACGAAAGCCCTATCCACTCACTCCGTTTCTTTGTTCAGAGCCTACTTTTCGGCTATCATGGCTGGGGACTGCTTCGCCTAGTTATTCTAGGTGCAATAGGGATTGGATTGAGCATGATTTGGGGTGCTGTGTTAGAAAGAGAAACTCTGGCTGCCACGGCCGAAAGTATCAAGAACAACCTGCCAATTTTTGGTCGGCTACCTAATCCTATCTTGATCTTGGTGCTAACCCCGTTTCATTGGGTTTCGTTGCGCTTCTTTCTTGTCCCGTTTTTTGGTTTCATCCTAGCCATCTTCTTGAGCGCCCGCTACTTGCAAGATATTTACAACCTTTCCAGCCTAAAGGTTTGTCTAAACTATCTCGTTGCTGGTCTTTTTGGAATAGGATATCCCACCTTGAAGATCGGCTCCTCCGAAGAGAGCATAAACCCAAACGCCTCCTCTTACCTTCCAGAACTCGGCGGTCCAGGTTACCTCGATATTTCGCCTGGTTTTGTGGTTGCTGTGAGCCGTCCGAAAACCACGTCGAACATTTACGGCGAAGGGGTGCACTTTCTCTTGCGCAGCGAAAAGGTCGAAGAAGTGGGCGACTTGAACGATCAAACCGATACTATCGAAGCTATCAGCGCCTTCTCGCACGAGGGAGTTGCCATTCAACTTTCCGACATCCATTTTGGGTATCGCTTGAAAAAATCCCCAGCGGCGGAACTAACTTCCGATCCTGAGCGAGCGTTAAGACCCTATACCTTCTCAGTACAAGCCTTGCGCAATCTGATGCAAAGCCGTGTCATGACCGAAGGTGGACTGACCGATTGGCGATCAATGGTCAGAGGAGCAATTCAAACAACCATCCGTGATTTTATCTATCAACATACGGTCAGCGAGCTAATTAAGCCCCTCGCTGACTACAACCCATACGCTGACCTCAAGAAAACCTTTCAATCTCGCCAATTTCGCGAACGCTTGCGCAATATGGGCACAGAGTTGCTT
>JAOAHK010000340.1 GCA_026415275.1 Anaerolineales bacterium | reverse complement strand
CACCCGCTGGGGGTTGTCTTAGCCGCATTGCTCTTTGGTTTCCTGCGCAACGGGGCAACCCAAATGCAACTCACAGCCGGCATTCCCATTGACATCATCTCGATTATCCAAGCCATGATCCTCGCCTTTATCGCTGCCCCAGCCATTATCCGCACTTTGTATCGGCTAAAACCACCCAAAGAAGCCGAAGTAGTCATTCGCCCTGAGGGAGGCACAGCATGACAGCTCTAACAGCACAACGCAACTCTGCTCAATATATTTCCCCAACCCGAGAGCGGGTGATGGGTGTGCTCTTTCTCCTTGTTGCGGTGGCAATGTGGCTCTTCTTCCTGCGCAACACTGAGCCCGGCGTGGTGACCACCTTCGGGATGACCCCTGGCGGCTCAAAAGTCGCTGCGCCAGATTGGGTGTTTGAGACCTCTTTTGCTTTGCAGGTTTTGATCTTCCTCACCGCTTTCTTAGGTATTTATCAACTAGCGCGGGGCTTCAAACAGCGCACCAACCTTGTGTTGGGCATTGTCAGTGGCTTCTTTATCTTTGCTTTCTTAGCCTGGGGAACTTCGGGGGTCTCCCTGAACTTAGCTGGACTGTTGCGCGTGATGGTCATCCGCTCGGTACCGTTGACTCTAGGGGCGTTTTCGGGCATTCTATGTGAGCGCTCTGGTGTCTTCAATATTGCCATCGAAGGCATGATGCTCACCGCTGCGTTCACCGCAACTCTTTTCGGCAGTGTCACCCAAAACATTTGGATCGGTTTAGTGACTGGCTCGTTGAGTGGTATGTTGTTGGGTGGTGTCTTGGCTGTGCTGGCAATTAAGTATAAGGTAGATCAAATTATTGCGGGCACAGTGATCAATATCTTTTCCACCGGGTTAACCTCTTTCCTCTCGGCAAAGTTCTTACAGCATTACCAGAACCTCAACAATCCGGGGCGTTTCCCCAATTGGGACATGCCACTCTTTTCACAAATTCCTTTTATTGGTCCGATCTTTTTTAGTCACAATATCTATGTATACGCGATGTATGTTCTGCTGATTGTGCTGACTGTGGCACTTTTTTATACCCGTTGGGGATTGCGTCTGCGCTCGGTGGGCGAACACCCCAAAGCTGCCGATACCCTGGGTATCCCGGTTAACCGCACGCGCTATATGGCTGTTTTGCTGGGCGGTTTGATGGCCGGCTTCGCCGGCACTTACTTTACCCTTGGCTCGGTAGGGCGCTTTGATGAGGTGCTGACCGCTGGACGCGGCTTTATTGCTCTGGCAGCCATGATCTTCGGCAACTGGAACCCTTTTGGTGCCTTTGGAGCAGGCTTGCTGTTCGGCTTTTCCGACTCGCTGGCGGGCAAACTAACAATCCTGCGTGTGCCAATTCATAACAAGTTCTTGGAAATGGCACCGTATCTGGTGACGATCATTGTCCTAGCGGGTGTGATTGGGCGCGGTCAACCGCCGGCCGCGGGTGGCAAGCCATACGAGAAAGAATAAACGGCAGAGCAGACTCGACCCGCGATGTCCCTCTCAAACAAGCCCATTTATGTCGTTGGCGGCGGCGTTGGTGGCTTGGCGGCAGCCATTCGCTTGGCATACGCCAGCCGTCCTGTGGTTCTCCTTGAGCAAAACGACCAAGTTGGGGGAAAGATGAGCGAACATTGTGCCGCTGGTTTTCGCTGGGACACGGGACCATCCGTGATCACGATGCGGCGAGTTTTAGAGGATCTTTTTTCTGCCGCAGGAAAAACTCTCGACCCGTACCTAACCCTTAAAGCCATTGATCCGCTCACGCGCTATTTCTTTTGGGATGGAAAACAGCTTGATATTTGCCGCGACCTCTCGCTGACTTTAGAACAAATTGCTGCCCTCGAAGCCCGCGCTGTGGAAGGTTATCTGGAGTTCCTTGCAGAAGCTGCCAAAGTCTATCGCATCGTCAGTCCGGTTTTTATTTTCGGACCGCCACCGAGCTATGCCAGCTTGCGCCGTGTCGCGTTTCGAGATGCGCTTTCGGTAGACTTGCTGGGCACCCTCCAAAAGCGCATTGAACGCGCGGTACGCCATCCACACTTGCGTCAACTGCTGGGGAGGTTTGCCACCTATGTTGGCGCTAGCCCCTATCTCGCCCCCGCGACCCTTGCCTCTATTGCACATGTGGAGTTAGCCCAAGGGGTATGGTATCCGCAGGGTGGAGTGTATCAGATTGCGCGTGCCTACCAACGCCTAGCTGTGGAATTGGGGGTAGAAATTCGCTGTCAATCGCGCCTCAAGCACTTACAAGTGCGTGATGACCATGTTACAGCCCTGGAAATAGAGAACGGAGAAATCATTCCAGCCGATACGGTCATCTCGAATATCGATGTCACAACGACCTATTCGCTAATCGATGCTCCTCTTGCTAAAAGAATCTTTCAAAAATTACGAGGAAAATCCACCTCGTGCTCAGGTTTCATTTTGCTATTGGGAATAGAAGGCTTACATCCCACCCTTGCCCATCACAACGTTTTCTTCTCACGGGATTATCGGCGCGAGTTCGATCAAATCTTTCGCGAAGGCCGGTTACCCGATGACCCAACCATTTACGTTGCCATCACAAGCAAATCAGACCCTGATCACGCCCCGCCGGGTTGTGAGAATTGGTTTGTGCTGGTCAACAGCCCGCCGCTGCCACAAAACTTAGCCGAACCCACAGAAGAAAAGGTTCAGGCCTATGCCGAACGTGTTCTTCAACGTCTAGCCGAACGTGGCTTTGACCTGCGCAATAAAATCCGCTATCAAAAGGTGATGACCGCCAAGGATTTGCAACGCTGGAGCGGCGCGTGGCGTGGGGCTTTGTATGGAATCTCTTTCAATAGTCGCTTTGCGCCTTTCATCCGCCCTGGTAATCGTTCCCCATTGCATGGGCTTTACTTCGCGGGTGGTAGCGTTCATCCCGGCGGAGGAGTGCCGTTGGCAACCTTATCGGGTAAAAGGGCAGCCCAACTGGTAGTGAATGTGGAAGAATAATGAAATCAGAAAAACGTATCTTCGGGGAATATTGTCCATGACGTACTTTGGCTTTTTATTGCGTTTTTTGGTGGTCCCGATTGTGATTTTGTTGTTCCTAACTTGGCGGGATGCGCGACGCTATCCACCCATGCAATATTTTCAGAACGGGCGCATGGTCTGGGGAATTATCGTCTTACATATTGCCCTGGCGGTAATCTATACCACGCCGTGGGATAACTACTTGGTGGCAAGCGGTGTATGGACCTACAATCCCGACTTGGTCAGCGGGATAGTCTTGGGT
>JAOAHK010000339.1 GCA_026415275.1 Anaerolineales bacterium | reverse complement strand
GCTATGGACCTTGCCAGCCGGATTTATCGATGCTGGTGAAGATCCACGCCAAGCGGCTCAGCGAGAATGTTTGGAAGAAACCGGGCTTGAAGTTGAAATACAGGAGCTGTTTGACGTCTTCTACGGACAAGAGCATGAACGCGGAGCGCATATTCTAATTGTTTATGAAGCCCAAATCATCGGAGGAAACATCAAGGCTTCAGATGATATCGATGCAGCAGCTTTTTTTAATTTAGATCAACTGCCATCTTTAGCGTTCTCAACAACCCAGTTAATATTACAAAAATGGCAGGAGAAATCTTGTCATTCTAAGAGGTTGTGCTAAAATTGAGAATGTGGATGAAAATTGCAAACATTCTTTTGTGGCGATTGATCTTTTACAGATCATGATCTTTGGGAACTATCTTAAAAATTTTCACCATAATTTCCTCTATTACTGATAAAGTCTCGTAATAAGGGAGCTTACCCAAAAATCGATTCATTCTAGTAAGGAATAAACATCATGAGAAGTAAGAATAAAGTTGCTTTTGTCTTTGCCCTTTTGCTCCTTTTGAGCTTGGCATGTCGTCTTGGGGGAACATCTTCCGATCAACCATCTAGCAGTCCTGCTCCACAAACGACGGAACAAATGATACCCCAGCCAACCGCCACTGCGGCAGTAAGCGGAGCAATTGACAATTTGGAAAATGTTCGGCAAGCGGTGGTGCAGATCGAAGCGGTGGGTGTATTCGTCGATCCTGAATTTGGGGAAACGCTTCAGGGCGGCGCTGGTTCGGGATTCATCATTGATCCTTCAGGAATTGCGGTGACGAATAATCATGTCGTTTCTGGCGGAACAGTCTTTCGAGTCTATGTCGGTGGCGATACCAGTAAGACCTATAACGCAAGGGTTTTAGGCTATTCTGAGTGTTCGGATTTAGCTGTGATTGATATAGAAGGCGATGGTTTTCCTTACCTAAAGTGGTATGAGGGCTCCATCAAAGTTGGAATGGATATTTATGTTGCCGGCTTCCCGCTTGGCGACCCGAATTTTACTTTGACAAAAGGGATCATCTCGAAGGAAAAAGCGGATGGTAAGAGCAGCTTTTCTTCGGTTGAGTCGGTGGTTGAATATGATGCTACTTCAAATCCTGGTAACTCAGGTGGTCCGGTTGTTACGTCCAATGGCGAGGTTGTAGCCGTGCATTACATGGGCAACCGTCAGACAAGGCAGGCATTTGGCATCGCAGGAAATCTGGCTCGCAATATCGTTGAGACCTTGCGAAATGGTGAGAACGTCGATTCGATTGGTGTCAATGGAACAGCCGTATCCAACGATGATCAGACCATTGTGGGAGTTTGGGCGTATTCGATCCAACCCGGCTCTGCAGCAGACAAAGCCGGCTTGAAACCTGGCGATATTATCACCCGCTTAGGAAACGTCCCCGTGGCAACCGATGGGACCCTCTATGATTACTGTGACATCATCCGCAGTCACTCACCAACTGAGACATTGCCTGTGGAGGTTCTACGGTTATCTACTGGTGAATTGCTCAGCGGACAGCTCAATGGACGGGCTTTGGAAGTGGTTTCTACCTTTGGATCACCTACCACTGGCGGTGAAACGCCCAGCGCCGGTTCTACCAGCGGTTCGGTGCCAGGCACCACAGTGAATCCAAATGCCAGTCAACCCGGCGAATATTACTACACCACCGAGTTTGAAGATATGAGCGATTGGCAGTACGTGCTGATGAAAGGTAAGGAAAGCGGCTTTACCCAAGAGGCGCGCAATGGAAAGTTCCGTGTTGATATCCTCGAGCCAAACACTTGGGTATATTTCTTCAACACCAATTTCACTTACCAAGATGTCCAATTAGACACGCTGGTCGAAAATTTGGGACAGAATACCAACTATACCGGTTTGTTTTGCCGTTATTCAAACGATGGATGGTATGAGGCAAATATCCTGAACACAGGTGAATGGTATATCTTTGCATCGGATGGAAATCGCTTGGAGCTCATGTTCAGCGGGGCTTCCAAACTCATCAATACCGGCAAAAAGACGAATTCTTACACATTCGTCTGCAAAGGAGACACATTAACTTTAGGCATAAACGGCGTGGAAGTAAAGACAGTTTCTACAAAATTAAGCCCATTTATGCCGTTGCGCGAAGGGGAGGTGGGCTTTTTTGTGGCTTCTGAAAACGTCTATCCCTTACGGGTAGAATTTGATTGGTTTACAGCATCGGTAGTCTATTAGTACATTGAGTTAAATTGCGCAATCTAGCAATTTGTTTTCCTCCGATAGGTTGTGTAGCTGCGTGAGACCCGTGAGCGAGTTGCAAGAGGATAAGAACAGTAACTGTAGGTAAGATAGAAGGACAACTCTTAATCGAGTTGTCCTTCTCCTACTCCTCCTACTTATAAGCTTGCAATCTCAAGGTTGACCTGAGAATCGATTTGTCAAAGTGTAATGGACATAATTCTGAATCAGACTGGTCACCATATCGCGGCGATAGTTGTGGGACGAGAAGGTTTGAATGATCACTCTGCCACCTAAGCAGCTTGCGATAACCCCATGATCGGATTTCGATGTGGCTTTTGTGCCAGCGATAAGCTGTGCATCTCCGCTACCGGTTACCTTGAGTAAATCACCTTGATCGCCAGTGTCCCAAAATACATTGAAATTGCGCAAGGAGATGCCCTTATAAGGGGTATTAAAGATTGGATGATCAGGAATTAGCGGCCAGACGGATAGGTCAGCAAATTGCCATTCTTCAAAGTACCAATCCCGGTAGATCCCAACTCCACACTTCGAAAGAATGGGAGCAACCTTACCTTGCGATAGTTCGTCTAGAGCCCAATGTTCGATGATCACTGCGGCACCTCGATTGATATGGTCTAATAGATAAACAAAAAATTCACCTTGGATTTTGGTACGAGCTTCCGATGCAGCAATAATCAAGTCCCATTCGGTCGAAGATAATAAGTCATCCTTGAACCACCCCTGCGCACTGCCGTCGTCCTTAAAGGTATATCCGCCAATCTCAAGTGCTTCTTGATAGTACTCCAATTGACCCGTTCCAGACATATCTTCAAAGAGAAGGATATTGGCGTTCTTGATTTTTTGTTCTATATCTACGGACGGTTCAGGGGGGGCTGGAGGCGATGAAGGAGCTTCGGTGGCGGCGGGCGGGGGAGGGTTCGGGGGTTGAACTTGCCCTGCTTGTTGGGGGAGTTGGGCAAGTTGTTCAGCAAGCATCGTAGCTTGCACCTCTTGGGCGATGCGCGTGCGTTCCATGGCCGCAGCTGTCTCCTGCACGC
>JAOAHK010000338.1 GCA_026415275.1 Anaerolineales bacterium | reverse complement strand
CCTTCACCTTTGCCAAACCCCCCAACCATAAAGCGGACAACGACTTCTTCTCTCCAAAAGACCCGATCAGCAACGGACGCTTCGTGGGCAAACTGAAGATACTTTATAACCCTTGGGATGCCCAAGGCGGGCAGGTCTTCACCTTTGATCTCGATCTACCGGCTTACCCGGCTCTGGTGCTTACCCCCGCTCAGAGCGTCGTTTCCGAAGGCTTGGAGATGCGCTTGGAACGGCTGGAAATCACTCCCTCCTTCACCCGAGCATATCTGTGCTATCAGAAACCCAGCCCGGCGGACTGGATGCTCGCCGAGAAGGTGACATTAAGGGTTGGAGGGACTCAAGCTGGAATCAGCGACTATTCATTGGCGTTTGACGAAGACTACGGAACGGAAGAGCGCCCTGAATGGGCAACCTTAACGGGCAAAGTGCGCTGTGCGGCGGTGGGTTTTGCCGTTGGGCATCACGGACAACCGGAAACGCTCACCCTGGCGGTTGACGAATTAGCCCAAAGTGTCCCCGAAGTGATCCCCGACGATCAACTGCAAGCCGCCAAAGAGAAACTGCGCCAGCAGGGGATCGAAATGGATTGGGTGACCTTTTCCGGCAACGGCGGTGGTGGCGGCGGCCCGCAGATCAAACAAAAACCACAAGGCATGACGGATATGGAGGTGATCCGCCTCTTTTACGAAGCTCTGGGGTATTACTTTCCGGGCAATTGGACGTTTGTGGTGGAGATTCAACCCTGATCCCCGTACCTCTGTAGGGCGACATTTATGTCGCCCGGCTAGATTGCGAGGTGAATCTCGCGCTACGGGATGATTGGATAGCAACTTGTCGATTGCGAGATGAATCTTGCGATACGGATTGATTGGATAGTAACTTGTTGATTGCGAGGTGAATCTCGCGCTACGGGATGCGGCACCAAGCGGAGCATGGCGGTACATTGCTCCTGTACCGCCATGCTTGGCGGGGTGTTCAATCCTATCCGTGGATCGCTTGGTTGACTCAAGTGGCGATCATCTCATTCAGGGCAGACAATTGGGCTTGATACTGTGCTTCAAAGAGGGGTTTACAATCTTGGATTTTTTTCAAAGCCAGCATCAGCTTGGTGGCAAAGATATAGCAAGTCGCTTCCCCGCATTCGCGGCAATTGGTCTGGGGCAACAACTTATAGATTCCAAGATGCGTTGGGCGAGGACGGGTGCGCTGGTCGGGGATGATTTCCTGGCGGCGTTCCCAAGTCTGATTGACCAAGTCTATATAGGGCTTCAGTTGTCGCTCGGCATCCTCGTGGTTTGCGGCATCGGTGATGGAGATTTCGTAGGGATGAAAGGCGATCAACAAGTCCTCCTGCTTGAGCATGAGCATATTCATGGAGGGCACGTAATGCGCACTGCGCAGCACGGCGTTGAGATACGGGAGAACTTTGGAAATATTGACCGCAAAGCGCGCCCGGGCAGCAAAGCGGCTGGACCCAGGATTCCAAGGCGGCGTATATAGCTCGATTTGATAGTCTTCGATCAGCATGTTCTGGAGTAGACCGTTTTAGTTTGCGGTCTAATCTTACCATCTTTTAGAGAAGACTTCTCTGTTCATGGACGCGGTGTTTCTGCTGAATTTGCTCAGCGGTCGGTGCAGGAGTAGCACGGGTCGATCGAGGCTTGGATCAAAGGCGCATCGGCAAGCGTGGCGTCTTTGAGCATCAAGCGCACGGTTGGCATGTTGACAAAGCTGGGTGTGCGCACTTTCACCCGCACGGGCTTCTCGCTGCCATCCGAAGCCAGGTAGTAAAACACCTCGCCGCGCGGGCCTTCGATACGCGCCACGGCTTCTCCGGGCGGCAATTCTACGAATAATTGTCCTTTCCATTCACCGGGTGGCAATTGATCGAGGGCTTGCTCGATCATCTGGCACGATTCGACCATTTCCAACGCCCGCACGACGATGCGCGCCAGCACATCACCGCTCTCTTGCACGGGGACACTGAACTCCAGCCGGTCGTAGACGAGATAGGGATGGGCTTGGCGGATATCTTGGGCAACACCGCTCGCCCGCGCCGTCGGACCCACCACTCCCCAAGCGATGGCTTCTGCTTTGGTCAAAATTCCCACGCCGGCGCAGCGCGCCCGCACGGTCGGATCGGCAGTGAAGACCGCAAGCAGTTGCTCTTCCACCGCCTGACGAATTTGGCGCACGCCTTCCCGCACCGTCTGCGGGTCGGTGAGATCACGGTTGACCCCGCCGATGGCGTTCATGGCATAGTTGACGCGGTTGCCGGAGATGCTTTCCAGCAAATCCATCACAATTTCGCGCAGGCGAAAGCAAGTCATGAACAGAGTCTGAAAGCCGAGGATATGCGCCGCCGCCCCCGCCCAGAGGATATGGGAATGTAACCGCTCTAGTTCGGCAACAATCACACGGATATACTGCGCGCGCAAGGGGGGTTCGATGCCCAGCAGGTTTTCCACCGCCAGGCAATAGGTCAGGGTATGCACATTGGAGCAGATACCGCAAATGCGCTCGAACAAAGCGATGTTCTGGGTCACATTGCGCTGTTGGGCGATAAGCTCGATGGCGCGAAAATTGAAGCCGATCTGCAAATGAGCGGCGCGCACCCGCTCCCCTTCGCACTCCAGTTCGAGCTTATAGGGTTCTTCCAGGGCGGGGTGGTAGGGTCCGATGGGAATGGTGTAGCTCATTTCTTGCCCTCCTGCGAAAGTTTTCCGTTGGAGAGGAACAAACCGCTCGGATCGTCAGCCCGCAAGACCAATGGAGGTGTCTCTCGTCCGCTGAAAACGACCGCGTAGAGGTCGTGAATTTCGCACTCGATCCAATCCGCAGCCGGACAAATTGCCGCAATGCTGTCGATTTTTCCCCCTTGGGTGAGCGTTGAAAGATGCCACATTTCGCCTTGACAGTCCCAATGGTAAATCAAGCGGCATTCTCCCGCGTCTGCCGGGCGGGCGGTGATGGTGATCAGGCGGGCTTCACTTTGCAGCAAAGTTTGCGCCATCAGACGCACATCTAAGCCGGGAATGTGCCACCAGATGCCATCGATCTTTTCGATAGGCGTGCCATCGGCTCTAAGGGCTTGGCGGAGTTCTTGGAGGTTCATCGGACAACCTCCTTCACCCGGCGGGCTTCGGCCATCAGCTTGAAGGCCTCCTTCTGACGGCAAGTCGGGCATAAGCGTAGGAGTTGTTCCACTTGCTCAGAGACCTCGCTGTAGGCGCGCTGACGCAGGATTTCGGTGGCAACCTTGAAGGGCTTGCCGCAAAACTCACAGGGTGGATAAGCCAGGGTATCTGTCTCTT
>JAOAHK010000337.1 GCA_026415275.1 Anaerolineales bacterium | reverse complement strand
TTGCTTACTTGAAAGCAGCCAAGCGGGTCACAATTGAGGCTGTCTATTATGGTGCATTAGATATGCAGCGAGATGGAGTCGCACCGGTGATCGATCTGAGCAAATTCGTCCAAATGCTCGATTGGCTGACAGCCACCGAACAGTTTATCCAAACCGGAAATGCGCGCCAATTAGTCGGGTTGCTCCAGGAAGCTGAGCAGCATAAAGACAAGCGACTCACTCCAGTGGCTAAAACATTGGAGCGAGTCTCCCAGGCTGCGTTTCTGTGTCAGCCCTTTACCCTAATGGAGGCGATCGAGGATTTAGGTCCTACCCTCGATAAGGCCGAGGAAACGCTGAGCCAGGTCGCTCCCCCGTTCCATCTTTTGAGTAAAGAAATCACAGGGGAATTTGACTCGTTTAAGGCCGATTTTCCCGCAGAGCATCGCCGGGTTCTGCGAGCGGAATATCGGCTAATTCGTTGGTATATCGAGAAGAATCAATTGATTCAGGCAATGAGCCTAGCCCGTGAATTTATAATAGACGGGATACAATACAAGTTTACGGGAAAACTTGATCGTGGTTCTTTTGCTCGTGGCCCGCGGAGTGAATTCGAGAAAGCCGTTTCGGGGTTGCCAAAGGTAGGCGGGCCGAGTCCACAAGGGACTGGGAAGTTTGCCGAGGATCACTTAAACGATTATGGTAGGAAAATTTACCTCAACGATAACGGTAACTGGAACGAGAGGGACTTAATTATAAAGGCGTGGGGGGATTTAGAGGGAATTCGAAACGGTCTCGACCATGCCGAACATCAGAAGGAGCCGATACCCCTTAACACGTTGCAGAAGAAAGCACATAAGGATGTGCTGCCCGTATTGGAAAAGCTTGCGCAGGCATGGGGTTTGTCGAGTGATGATGAGTGAAAGGAGGACATACTCTCTGGTCTCTTCCCTCGTAATTAAGAAAGACGGTTGGCTTTCTTATTGGTCAAGAAGGGAGAATGTTCCCTCGCCGTCTAGGAGAGGAGCAAGGGATAGATCGCTCTCGCCAGTAGAACGAATATGGGTCAACCTCAACTAGTCTTGCTTTCCTTGGTCGGCGAGCAGCCGATCCCGAACCTGTTGCCTCTGCGGCAGTTCACGCACTATACCGAGGTGCAGTTTGTTGCTTCGGCAACCACCCGCGGCGTGGCAAAACAGCTCCAGAAGGCAATACAGCAGGACGAAACCCTGCAGCACCTGCAAGCCCTAAAAACGCTCGAAGTGCCTCCCTATCACATCGGCGATGCTCGCACAAAGATCGTTGCAGCCCTGCTCCAACATCAAGCACAGGGCAAAACCATTCACGTAAACCTGACTGGCGGCACAAAGCTGATGAGCTTGGCTGCCCTTCAGGCTGCCTACGGTTCTGGGGTAACCTTGATGTATGTCTCAACCGAAGAAAAGCAGATCATCTGGCTAGCTTCGGATGGCAGCGAGCAGAGTCGCGAACCCATTCAAGTTCGTGTCGATGTCTGGCAATACCTGAACGCTCACGGCTTGGAAGTTGAGACTGTTCCCGTGAATCCCTTTGCCGCTCCGCCGCCCAAAGAAGGCGATGAACTAGAAAAGCAAGTTTATGACCTCTTGAAGAACAGCGGTTTATTCGACGACGTGCGCCGCAACCTGCATATTCGCAAGCAAAACGGCAAAAAACAAGTGCGTAACGAGCTTGATGTTGTGGTCACCCGCAACGGACGCATGGCGGTCATTTCGTGCAAAAGCGGCAACGTAGAGAGCGAGACCGGACGCCGCGCCTATCATCAAGCGATCTACGAACTTTCGGCTATCTCACGCCGCGAGGCAGCGGGAATTTATTGCGGCAAAGTATTGGTCAGCAGCCAACCCGAATTGCCCCAAGCCCTGCGCGACCGTGCCGCAGAAAGTGGCGTCAAGCTGGTTTATGGCGCCGAACTTGAAAACGTGGTCATCCACGTCCTCAACGCCGTCGGGAAATAAGGAGGACTCACACCAAGACACCAAGAGCACCAAGAAAGAAAAAGAGAAATCTTCGTGTCTTTTGTGCCTTTGTGTGAGATAAACTACTAGGAGACAAAATGCATGAGAATGAAATTGGGAAAATTGTTGTTGATCAAGCCATTCGCTTACACAAGGAACTTGGTCCGGGATTAATGGAAAGTGTGTACGAAACCCTGCTGGCTCACCGTTTGCAAATGGCAGGTTTAAAAGTGGAATGTCAAGTCCCGATCGCGTTCTGTTTCGATGGGATAACTTTTGATCAAGGTTTCCGTGCAGACATGATTATAGAAGACAAAGTGATTCTGGAGCTTAAGTCGGTTGAAAGTTTGAATCATGCTCACTATAAACAAATTCTCACTTATCTAAAATTGAGTGGATTGAAATTGGGCTTTCTGCTTAATTTTGGCGAAGCGGTGATGAAAAATGGCATTCATCGGATTATCAATGGACAATTGTAGGAGAGTATCTCACACCAAGACTCGGAAAGCACTGAGAAAAATCTTTGTGCTCTTTGTGCCTTTGTGAGAGATTGTTTTATTTTTCACACTAAGACGCAAAGAGCACCAAGAAGAAGAAGCTTTGTGTTCTTTGTGTCTTTGTGTGAGGTCTACATCTTTATCCTTTGTGTTCTTTGTGCCTTTGTGTGAACATATCTTCATCGAGGTAAGAAAGCATGATGATCTTGAACTTCTCTCATCCACTCACCGAGCAGCAATTGGAACAAATCCGCACTCTGGTGAGCGAACCCATCGAGCGGGTATTGATTTTTCCCGTCCACTTCGACAACTCGCTTCCATTTCTGCCCCAGCTTGAAGCGCTAATGCAAAAAATCCCCTTCCAAGGGGACGAATGGCAGAATCTTTCAATTCTGGTAAACCCTCCCTCGCTAAATTTCATAACTGCTCTCCTTCTTGCTGAACTTCACGGGAGGATGGGCTATTTTCCGCCCATCCTCCGCTTGCGCCCGGTGGAAGGTGCTCTGCCACCCCGCTACGAGGTGGCAGAAATCCTCAATCTCCAGCAAGTGCGCGAAGCAGCGCGTAAAACCCGTTATGAGGCGAACAAATGAGCGAACTGGTTTCGGTGATTCTGCCTCTCAAACCTGTGCCTGATCAACAGACCAAAGAGGTAAGTTGGTGGGGACGCGCTGCTCACGCCCTTCTCCTACGTGCTATCCAACAACTCAACCCTGCCCTTGCTCAAACCCTCCATGACGAAGATGGACTTCGCCCCTTTACCGTCTCGAACCTCTTAGGGCAATTCGGCGAAAATGGTGCGTTAAAAAACGATCAGGTGTATGCCCCTGTCTCTTATACACATC
>JAOAHK010000336.1 GCA_026415275.1 Anaerolineales bacterium | reverse complement strand
GAGGAAAGGCATGATAACCATTCGTCAAGAGCAAATGCACTGCCTAGAAGAAGCTCAAAAGTACAGTTTTGAAGAACGTTGTCTGGCATTTCTTTCTGAACAATTCCCAGAACAAATCGCTATGTTTGGAGAAAATCGAATGCGTGAGCAAATCCACGCGGATATCCAACGTGCTTTTATACAGGGTATTATTGATGAACCAGCTGTAATGAAGTATTTATACTTATCTAATCTACTAGGAAGTGATTTTGACGTCAATCCCCGTTATCGTTGGCTGGCTCCCATCTTGTACAACCTCAAGAACGACCCGCATGCTCGCTTAAATCAGGCACTGGATGCAGTAGCAGACCGCTTAGATCAAGGACTAGATTTAACTGACCCAATCATTTGAATGGATTTTACTCTAGACAGACTCCATTGACGAAACCAACTAAATCCACTCGTAAGATGCTGTAAGATGATCAGGAAACGCGCAATATTGCCTCTCAACACAAAAGCCGCTAAAGCAGCAGAAAATGAGTTTTGCGCCCAACATTCAAAACAAGCTGTCAACGGGCAACAAGGGACGATACCTGGTCCCAATTACTTTACCCAGGACGAATTGCGTCAGGCATGGATAGAAGCTTATGAACGACATGGTGGCAAGGTAGAGCGCCTCTCTGGGATCCATATTCGACAGGCTAAAGAGGCTGCTCAACAACAGGCCTCTGAAAAGCCGGTTGGTAGCGCAATCATTCTCTGTCCCAGAGCAGAGCAAACCGCTCTTTCTATGGGTAGGGAGCCGAATTCATCATTAAACGCATCTCTTTCTATTAAGGGAGGTATCGATGAAGGTCTACCAACTCAATCGTCATTTTCCGACAAACAAAATTCTGTATGCACTTTGTCGGAAGTCGATATTTACTGTATGCACGGCCGTCAACCCGGTCCTGCGCGAATTTTAATGGTTGTTCCAAGTTTGAATGCACCGGGTGATATGATCCGCTGCAACTTAAAAATCAAAGGGGAATGTAACAAACACCCCGTCTGGTCGGTGGGGGGGATGCGGACTTCGAAAAGCCGGGGCACTCATTTCGAATTCCTAGCTGAAACATGGGTCCCTCCTAATTGTTTACCATCGACCATAAAATCTCTACTGCCTCAGATTTATCGAGTCGAAGGCAGAGCCTGTACAGGCGGACCACAAGTTTACGAAATCCGCGTCTATCCAACGGGCAAAATCGGCACGAAGGTCAACGTGCAAAAAGTATCCGAGCAGATATTAGATTTTCTCAAAAACTTGCCGATACCTAAACAAGAGTTAAGTAAAGGATCTCTCCAATGGTTTCAAGGCAGCATCGAATATGAAGGGATTTGGAAAGAAGATAAAGATTGGCAAGTTTTTTACCAGGAAAGCCGGTCAGGAGGTTTCGATCCTTTATGCAAACTTGACTATAAAGGCCCAATTGATCCGCCCACTCAAGTGCCGGATTTCTTAGCTCAGTGGACTGGACCCGGATTATTTTACGAGGTAAAATGGGGTGTCAAACTTCAATGCAGCATCAGGAGTAAATACTGGCCTTGTAACAATAAGGAAGAATTGAGCGAATATAGGGTAAGCGGGGAAAACACGACCGAGAATTCATTATTCATAGAGTTGAAACTGGCGAGCTCCGCACTCGTGGAGGCAGCAATCGCCGGTGAAAATAAAATCAGTATTGAGGCTTCTAATCAAAAGAGTGATACAGCGAAAATCGAATTAAATTTCAAATTTTCTTCTTTCAAAGGAGAAACCATATTAAAAACTATTTGGGGTTGGGTTGAATTTAAACGAGAATTTCAAGTATTTAAGGAATATGAACGTTCCTACACCTGGCTGCTTGATCAAACAGAATGAGGAATAATAAAACGATGGCCGCTTCTATTCCTCAGCTTATTCTAGACATTAACGGCTCTGGACCTATTCTAGCACGAGTTGAATTCAATGATATTCATTTGGCTCAGGATCACTTCATGACACCGTTGCGGCGTACCTTGCGCATCAACGGTTGGTCCCTCAATGGAACCAACCGTTTACAAGTGCGCTTGGTTTCAGCACCGCCCTCTTCCGAGTCCGAACCACCGATCTTTCCTACTGTATCACCACCGCTTGCAGCTCGGTTTAGCGTACAATTACGCGAAACATTGCCTAATACTGCTGATACCGATCGTATATTAATAGATTACCGTTGGTCTCCAACCGAACAACCACTGACAGATCGAACGCCAATCATTGCACTTTCTCAGGACATCCAATTGACCTGCGCTTTCGCTTGGCTATGGACAAGTGCCACTCCCGTTGCTCAGTTATCTACCAGCGATCAACGCGAAATAGCCGGATTGTTGCAAGCCATTCATACAGCACTTACCAATCGGGCAATTGCCGATTTATTGAGACTTCAATCGATTCAAGTGCAAGAACAGGCATCAGCAATCGGTGAGGACGGACAAAAAATGCTGCAAAAGTATGCTGAATTTCTCCAAGAGCGCATGGAGCACGCCGATTGGCAAGTGATGCCTATTGATTGGGAAAATTTACGTCCTATACGAATGGCCGGCGGACGAGTTTATCGAATTGATAGCACCCAAGGCAATCCGCCACTGTTGACCAATGCGGGTGGGAGTACCTTTGCCATTCAACCTTATTTTTCTAAAATTAGAAATCGCTGGCTGCTCATACGGTAAGCATGAGGTGTAATTTACACAGATCATTCCTCATTTTTTAACTCGTCAAACTGGAAGTAAGAAAATCAATTATTGGTTCTTAACTAATTGATCAAATTCCACTACTAATTCATAAGGAGGTCGATCGGTAAAAATACCGAATTCTGGTCCATAGTTGGGATCTATACCGCGCAAAAATAGATAGAAAACCTTTCCAAGGTGCTGTTCATAATTATAGTTTTTTACGCGCAACCTTAGGTAGCGGTGCAGTGCTAGTGTGTAAATCAAATATTGCAAGAAATATGTTTCACGGGCCATCTCTTCATACAATCGACTTGAGCGATAAGCAGACCAATCTGCTCCCAACCAGTTTGACTTATAATCGACTAGATAAAAACGCCCGCCTGATTCAAATACCAGATCGATGAAACCTTTCATATACCCCCTTAGCGGACTAAACTCAAGCCGGTCTATTGTGCCCCGAAACGGTCCTTCGTCATAACCATACCGTTTTAGCAGCTGCCGTAACGCGGCAGCGCGTAACTCAACCACCGGGTAATAGAACTCTAACTCGTTAATCCTCCGCTCCCAAGCTATAGTCTCTAATTTCAATCCCGTTGCATCTAGTGGAGTAGCCAAGAC
>JAOAHK010000335.1 GCA_026415275.1 Anaerolineales bacterium | reverse complement strand
GCCCTGGAAGATGGGCAACCAGTGGGTTGACAAAATCAAAAACGGGCTATAATAAACCATATATAGGGGATAATTTTGCGGTTGCAACCGTCTCGATCCGTTAGAGGATACTGAAACTACGAAGGAAGACGGCAGTTACCTGGGACATTCCTGCGTTGCAACCGTCTCGATCCGTTAGAGGATACTGAAACACGGCTTACCGTGACGAAGAAGGACGCATTACCGCAGGTTGCAACCGTCTCGATCCGTTAGAGGATACTGAAACAATAAGCCACGAGCGTATCTATTCCACGGCGCGCAGTTGCAACCGTCTCGATCCGTTAGAGGATACTGAAACACCCGCTGGATCCATCCGCGTAATCGTCCTTGTACCCTGTTGCAACCGTCTCGATCCGTTAGAGGATACTGAAACTTTATAACCAGACGGCTATCAGCCAGACCGACCTCTGTTGCAACCGTCTCGATCCGTTAGAGGATACTGAAACGCAATTGACAGAGTGGCGCGACGTTTAGCCTTCGTCTCTGTTGCAACCGTCTCGATCCGTTAGAGGATACTGAAACTTCTGGATGTTTGGATGCGTATTCATCGCGTGCGCGTTGCAACCGTCTCGATCCGTTAGAGGATACTGAAACCATGGGCAGCAATGTGGTGTGTGGCGGATACGGAGGAGTTGCAACCGTCTCGATCCGTTAGAGGATACTGAAACATGACCGGAGCGTTCGTGTCACGCGCTCAAGGTCGGTTGCAACCGTCTCGATCCGTTAGAGGATACTGAAACACTTGACCAAAGAAACGCTACGCGCGAGACGTGTTGGTTGCAACCGTCTCGATCCGTTAGAGGATACTGAAACGGCCGCGATCAGGTAGGATAACAGTTTTTCTTTCATTGTTGCAACCGTCTCGATCCGTTAGAGGATACTGAAACATTGCGCGGCGGTCTGAACATCAGAAAATCTTATCATGTTGCAACCGTCTCGATCCGTTAGAGGATACTGAAACTGACAGAAGTAACTGGCATTCTTGCTAAAACTTCTGTTGCAACCGTCTCGATCCGTTAGAGGATACTGAAACTGGACAGGTTCGCACCACGGTAACGCGTGCCGTGTTGTTGCAACCGTCTCGATCCGTTAGAGGATACTGAAACCTGCGGAGAGAGGATACAACCCTGGCATTTGCCCTGTTGCAACCGTCTCGATCCGTTAGAGGATACTGAAACCTCGATGTGAGAGTTCCCACTCCCTCCATGTATTCACGTTGCAACCGTCTCGATCCGTTAGAGGATACTGAAACGGCTAGGATCACGGGAAGGATTACAGGTATCATATCGTTGCAACCGTCTCGATCCGTTAGAGGATACTGAAACCTCAACCGCTTGCTCAACATCCAGTACGCGCCCAAACGGTTGCAACCGTCTCGATCCGTTAGAGGATACTGAAACTTGTATTCTGGACGGAGATCATCGTAAGAACGACGTGTTGCAACCGTCTCGATCCGTTAGAGGATACTGAAACAAATAGGTTGACCCGCCGAATCCGCCGCTACACCCGAAGTTGCAACCGTCTCGATCCGTTAGAGGATACTGAAACCGTTTCTGGGCGCGCCGGAGCAGCCCAGCACATGCCTGTTGCAACCGTCTCGATCCGTTAGAGGATACTGAAACCTCGTTGCATCTTCTGGACTTACCACGAACCTCACAAGTTGCAACCGTCTCGATCCGTTAGAGGATACTGAAACACCAGTAAAAAACTCCCAGAATCTACTGGGAGTTTTGTTGCAACCGTCTCGATCCGTTAGAGGATACTGAAACTGCTTGGCACGGCACCGGTTTTCTCCCCGTAGGCGAGTTGCAACCGTCTCGATCCGTTAGAGGATACTGAAACGAGTAGAGCGGGTCTGGCAAGTACACGGGCAATACAGTTGCAACCGTCTCGATCCGTTAGAGGATACTGAAACTCTGGATGTCAATGGTCTTGGAACCAGATGCGAAACTGTTGCAACCGTCTCGATCCGTTAGAGGATACTGAAACTCGGGGTGGTGAAGACCACCAAAGCGGTTGACCGCGTTGCAACCGTCTCGATCCGTTAGAGGATACTGAAACGAGTATCTATCACAAGATGAGAAACTAGGCAATCAGGTTGCAACCGTCTCGATCCGTTAGAGGATACTGAAACCATTCAGCGCGCGAACCAGATGTTTGCGTTCAAGTGTTGCAACCGTCTCGATCCGTTAGAGGATACTGAAACTTGTGCGAACCTGTCCAAGGCTCGCACCAAAATCTATGTTGCAACCGTCTCGATCCGTTAGAGGATACTGAAACTTTTTGGTTTCGATCAGTTCGCCCAGTTCGGCTATGGGTTGCAACCGTCTCGATCCGTTAGAGGATACTGAAACTTATTCAGTTGTTAAGGAGCCTCGCCCTCCGCCGCTTGTTGCAACCGTCTCGATCCGTTAGAGGATACTGAAACTTAAAGAAGATAGCTCTGGTCACTGTGGAACCGACTTGTTGCAACCGTCTCGATCCGTTAGAGGATACTGAAACATTCTAAGCGTCCTTCAAAACGATACCCCTTGAACGTTGCAACCGTCTCGATCCGTTAGAGGATACTGAAACTCACTCTCTAATTGCACACGCACCTTAAAGATAGTGGTTGCAACCGTCTCGATCCGTTAGAGGATACTGAAACGCAAGATATCTGAAAACAGAATCCATTGCTGAGGGACGTTGCAACCGTCTCGATCCGTTAGAGGATACTGAAACTTGAAAAATACGGCGCGCGTTACTGTGGAACCGACTTGTTGCAACCGTCTCGATCCGTTAGAGGATACTGAAACATAAAGTTCATAACTTTTTCCTGGTCCTCAGCAAGGGTTGCAACCGTCTCGATCCGTTAGAGGATACTGAAACACAAGGTGATGATGATGGACATACATCTAAATCCCATGTTGCAACCGTCTCGATCCGTTAGAGGATACTGAAACATCTGGCGATATCCGGTGTTTGACCGGCATTCGCCAGTTGCAACCGTCTCGATCCGTTAGAGGATACTGAAACTCAGGAAGGTTTTCAAACAGAGGACCATTTATTCTTAGTTGCAACCGTCTCGATCCGTTAGAGGATACTGAAACATAAGTAACTTAATAGACAGAAAAGCGATTACAGCGTTGCAACCGTCTCGATCCGTTAGAGGATACTGAAACGCCCGTCCGCGTGCCAGAGCACCCACTCCACCCACTGGTTGCAACCGTCTCGATCCGTTAGAGGATACTGAAACTTGACATTGGATTGATTAGCAAACACGCAACGAAATGTTGCAACCGTCTCGATCCGTTAGAGGAGGGTTCGA
>JAOAHK010000334.1 GCA_026415275.1 Anaerolineales bacterium | reverse complement strand
ACATCATGGGTAACATCTTGCTTTAGTAGCTCACTCTGGTGCAGAATTGGTTCTTCATATCCGTTTTGTTTGAGGATCCAGACAGCTTTAGGAATATCGCCTTTGTGCAACAGGATATCCAAGTCGCTCATCGGACGCAAGCCAATATCTTCATACAAACTGCGAACGAACACAGCGCCTTTGAGTAGGACGACCTTAATCCCTTCTGAACAAAGCAGATTCACCACCCGATCTAACTCAGCGAGAAAAATCCGATTGCGCCCCAGCGTGGTAAGATAAGTTTGTTTGAATCTATCGAACACGGGTTGGGGAATGGAAGATCGAACTCGATGAAACCGCCAATAGATTAAAGGAGCAATGCCATGTCGTTCAGCTCGACGATAGATTGTGTGCCAGATTTTTTCCGAAGGAATTTCAGGTAGAAAACCCTCTATCTGTTCATTAATTGTTTTTAGTAGATACCCATCAACTTCTTCCTTAGAGTCTACCACTTTTTGTCACTTTCTTCGCAGAACAACACCCTTGTTCACTCGGCTTCCATCTTCATTTCGATAGGAGTAGGTGAAGGACAATCGGTCGCGAACCAATAGACTGACATTTATTGGTCGCCAACGACTACAACTTGTTTTTCCTGAGTATTCTAAATTCCGAAAGACTAAAAAAGTCAGTCTCCAATCACTTAACACGAGTTCTCCAAACAACCATCGTCAAAGTGATAACGACCGCAGATTAGACCTATCTCGCAGTTTTCATAAAATACCACAACCGAATATTGAGCTCTTCTCCCTTGGCGATTAACTGATACCCCCATTTTTCCCCACCACTCACCGACCATATGGCGGTAAAGAGTTTTCATTTGCAAGTAGTAATCTGGAGTAGGAGTAAAAGGAACTGTGGGTGTCACATACAATGTTGCGTACAGAGTCGGATCAGCGGTCGGCCAGGGAGTCGAGGTAGGAAGCGCTAATGGGGTAAATGTTGGTCTGGGGGAAAATTCGATTGTGGGAGTAACCGTGGATAATGAAAGTGTTAAGGTAGATGGCAAGGTGGATGGGGCATCAGGCGAACTGCCACTTTTTTCGGCCTGCTCAAGGTCACATGCCGAGATAAATATTGCGAAAACTAACCAGATTAAGAATATCTTCCGAGAGACAAACTTCAGCATTGTACCCCCTAGATGTCTTTATAAAGATTGCGTCATATTCCCATCTAAACTCATCGAAACCACCTGACTTTCCCAACGATGCCAGGCGCCGTGATGTTTCTCCAGCAACTTTTTACCCTCACCAGGCGATGGCAACCCCGCCAGCTCTAAATCGGCATCGACCATGATCTTCACCAAATCCTTGAAGTAAATGCGCGGCTCCCATCCTAAAGTCTCACGCGCATAAGAATAATCCGCCAATAGAAAATCTACCTCGGTCGGTCGGAAATAACGCGGATCGATTTCAACATACTGCCGCCAGTCCATGTTCAAATAGCCAAACGCCTCTTCCAAAAATTCTCGCACAGAATGAGCTTCACCTGTGCCAATTACGAAATCATCTGGACGGTCATGTTGTAAAATTTTCCACATGGCTGCAACATAATCTGGAGCATAACCCCAGTCCCGTTTAGCATCCAGATTTCCCAGATAGAGTTTTTTCTGTCTTCCAGCCACAATTGCAGCCAGGCCACGGGTAATCTTTCGCGTCACAAAGGTTTCACCCCGGCGTGGTGACTCATGGTTGAACAAGATGCCATTGCTGGCAAAGATCTGATAAGCATCACGGTAATTCCGAGTTACCCAATAGGCATAGACCTTCGCTGCCGCATAGGGGCTTTGGGGTTCAAAGGGAGTCCTTTCATTTTGTGGCGGCTTGGCGCTGCCAAACATCTCACTCGAAGAGGCTTGATAAAAACGTGCCTTAACTCCACTTTTCCGAATCGCTTCTAGGATTCGCATCGTCCCAAGCCCCGTGATGTCACCCGTATATTCGGGCAGATCAAAACTCACCCGCACATGACTTTGCGCCGCTAAATGATACACTTCGTCAGGACGGATGTTGTAGATCAAGTCAACAAGGTTGCCGGTGTTGGCTAAATCGCCATAATGCAAATGTAACTTGACTTGCTCGCCATTGTGCGGATCCCGATAGAGATGGTCAATTCGATGGGTGTTGAACGTACTTGCGCGCCGAATCAAACCATGAACTTCATATCCTTTTGACAATAACAACTCTGCTAAATACGAACCATCTTGTCCGGTAATGCCAGTAATTAAGGCCTTCGTCATTTGCCCTCCAATTCAGGAGATTTTCAGTACTATAACATTGGTGGAATTCTATCATCAAATTCTCTTACTTATTCTTACGCGCAAGGTAGCCAATGTCTAATTCCATCGGCACTTGGCGTTGGTCATTGAGTAGCTTTAGCAAAACCCGGACCCGTTCACTGCCCGGAAGGCGCGTATCGAAAATCGCTTCATATCCCGCAAATGGTCCTTGCCGAATATAAACTGTTTCACCCGTTTTCAATCCATCAAAAAATTCACCCCCCGCTTCCGCAATTTCCTTTACTCGCTTCTTCAACTCTGCTATCAGATGATCGGGAACAATTGCAGCTTCATCTCCAAAACAGACCAATCCCATCGTATGCGGCATCCATTGAAAATATGATAAGCCCAATACATCCAAATCCACATGGACGAACATGTAACTCGGAAAATAGGGTTGAATTTTCCTTGCCCTGGGGTTGATCGGATGCACGCGTATGCGAGGGTAATAGACCTCAATGTTCTGATTGAGAACTTGGCGATAAACCACTTCTTCCTTGCGCGGTTTGCTCCTCAAGGCATACCAATAGATTGACATTGCTTTTACCTACCTGAAAGTATACGAAATATTACTAAAAAAACACGCAAAACTTATCTTTCTGCAGCCGCGTGCACAATACCAACAAATTCATCGACTTTCAAGCTCGCTCCGCCGACCAGTGCACCGTCAATCTCAGACTGCCTAAAAAATTCAGCAGCATTACTCGCTTTGACCGACCCCCCGTAAAGTACTCGAACCGACTGGGCAATTTGTTCCCCGTACATTGACGATAGAGTAGGGCGGATAATTTCTTTAACTACACAATTTGCTATCTCACCGCTGGCAGCTCTGCCTGTGCCAATCGCCCATACGGGTTCGTAAGCAATCAACAAGGGGATTGCACCTGTCTGATCAAAATTTAGCTTAATCTCTCGCAGCCCCTGTTTTAGTTGGCGTTGAACAACTGTTTCGGTTAATCCCCTTTCATTCTCATCCAACGTTTCCCCAACACACATAATCGGTACCAATCCTACTTCCAGTGCTGCCTTGACT
>JAOAHK010000333.1 GCA_026415275.1 Anaerolineales bacterium | reverse complement strand
ATACGGCTCGGCGGCAACTCCTAGAGCAAACATTGCCTGATTGGGTGGTGCACTGCGCAGCTCTGGCAGACCTAGAGGCTTGTGAGGCTGACCCGCCGCTGGCGAAAAAACTGAATACTGATTTGCCTGCAAAGCTGGCAGAAGATGTCAGTAAGGGCGGAGCGCGCCTGTTGCATGTCTCTACCGATGCAGTCTTCGACGGTCAGCGCGGAGATTACAGCGAAGAGGACGAGCCGCATCCATTGAGCACCTACGCTAAAACCAAATTGGCTGGCGAACGAGCTGTGTTAGCCATTGACTCTGATGCGTTAGTTGTTCGGGTCAATTTTTACGGCTGGAGCTTGAATGGCGAACGCAGCTTGGCGGAATTTTTTTTCAACAATTTGAGCGCAGGCAAAGAGATACCTGGTTTTGTAGATGTGTTCTTTTGTCCCCTTCTGGCAAATGATTTAGCGCAAATATTACTAACCATGATGCAGTTGAATTTGAAGGGTCTTTATCATGTGGTTGCACCCCAAGCCATCAGCAAATATGAGTTTGGTGTGCAAATTGCCCAAGCTTTTGACTTGGATGCCAACCTCATCCGCCCGATCTCAGTTACCCAAGCTGGTTTGCGCGCAGCGCGCTCCCCAAAGATGACCCTCTCGGTTGCCAAACTTCAGAAAGTATTCCCCCAGCCTCTTCCAACAATTCAACAAGGTTTACAGCGCTTTGTTGCGCTGTATCGAGAAGGTTATCCTGAACGTTTGCGCGCCATGAGTCAAGAAAACACCCTTGTAACCTAACCACAGAAGGAGGATTAGAACCATATGGATTTAAAGATTGGCTCTCACATCATTGGAGATCAACATCCGACCTATTTCATCGCCGATATCTCTGCCAACCACGATGGCGACCTGGAACGCGCCAAAATGCTCATTCATCTCGCTAAGGAGTCCGGAGCAGATGCCGCCAAATTTCAGAATTTTCGCGCCCCAAAAATCGTTTCCGATTATGGCTTTAAGGCTATGGGTGGACAGGTCTCTCATCAAGCCAAGTGGCACAAGAGCGTCTTTGAGGTCTATCAAGACGCCTCGATCCCCTTCGAATGGACACCCATTCTAAAAGAAGAGTGTGATACAGTGGGCATCGACTATTTTTCCTCGCCCTATGACTTCGAGGCAATCGATATGCTCGATCCCTATGTGCCAGCATATAAGATCGGCTCTGGCGATATCACCTGGTTGGAAGCTTTGGAGCGCATGGCGAGCAAGGGGAAGCCTGTTATCTTGGCAACGGGTGCCTCGGATATCGGCGATGTGCAGCGCGCTGTTCATACCATCCTGAAGATCAATCCTCAACTAGCACTGATGCAATGTAACACGAACTACACGGGGAGCTTAGAAAACTTCCGCCATATCCATTTGCGCGTCTTGACCACCTATCGGGTGATGTTCCCTGATCTGGTTTTGGGGTTATCCGATCACACCCCTGGCCACGCTACCGTGCTCGGTGCAATCGCTTTGGGTGCACGCATGATCGAAAAACACTTTACAGACGACAATACCCGTATTGGTCCTGATCACCCGTTCTCGATGACTCCAAGGACTTGGCGGGAAATGGTTGATCGGGCGCGTGAACTAGAAGCTGCCCTCGGTTCGGCGGATAAATTCGTCACCGACAACGAACGCGAGACGGTGATCATCCAACGCCGCTGTCTTCGCGCTGCCCGCGATATCCGTCAAGGGGAAATTTTCACGCGGGGGATGATCGACGTTCTTCGCCCTGCAACGCCAGGAGCGATTTTGCCCTTCGAGATTCCGCAGGTTATTGGCAAGCGTGCCTTGGTCGATCTGCCGGCCGGCAAAGAACTGCGCTGGGTGGACTTGGGAGAGTAATTGTCTCGCGTTCTTTACTTTTCGCGCGCCTATTCTCCCCACGATCACCGTTTTCTCCAAGCCATGAGCGAAAACGGTGATTCTGTCTGGGTAATGCATTTAGAAAACCGCGCCCGTCCCTTGGAAGACCGTCCTTTGCCGCGCGGTGTGGAACGAGTTCATTGGTTAGCTGATCATCTGCCCTTTAACTCTGCGCGATTGCCTGCCTTCATCTATAGCCTGCGCAAGGTACTAAAACGGGTTAACCCTGAGGTGGTTTTAGCAGGACCGCTTCAGACTTGTTCCTTTTTGGTAGCTGCCAGTGGTTTTCGGCGCTTGGTGAGTATGTCGTGGGGGTATGATCTCCTGATTGACGCCAAACGTAACCGCTGGATGACTTGGCTAACGCGTTTCACCCTAAAGCGCAGCGCTGCGTTGTTGGGTGACTGTGAAACGATTCGTCAGCTTGCCATTTCCTATGGCATGAACCCTGAACGGATCGTGACCTTTCCCTGGGGTGTTGACCTATATCATTTTTCCCCCGGTCACCGCATTCCAGGTAAGGAGGAAGGATTCATTTTCCTCTCCACGCGCAGTTGGGAACCGATTTATGGAGTTGATCTGATTGCTAAAGCCTTCGGAGAGATAGGACGCCGTTTTCCTTACACGCACCTGATTTTGCTGGGAAATGGCTCACAGGCATCTGCATTGCAAAGAATCCTCTCTCAAGCGGATGTGCTAGAGCGGGTATCGATGCCGGGGCAAATTGAATTTCACGAACTGCCCCGCTATTACCACTTGGCGGATGTCTATGTCAGCGCCTCGCACAGCGACGGCACTTCCATCTCGATGCTGGAAGCGATGGCCTGTGGTCGGCCGGTCATCGTTTCAGATTTGCCCGGCAACCGCGAATGGATAACACCCAGTGAAGTGGGTTGGCTCTTCCCCGATGGTGATTGGCAGGCTTTGGCGCAAATGATGGAACAAGTAGTTCTCAATCGCCATGAGCTAGAGCGCATGGGCAAAGCTGCCCGTCGCTTGGTGGAGGAACGTGCGGATTGGCAGCGCAACTTCCCGAAGCTGTATCAAGCGTTGGAATGGGCTCTCACTCTTTCATAATCTTGGAATTCTAAGCCCTCATGAACCGTAATTCCGAGTCATTTTGTTTTTAGGTATGGCTCAATACGAACAACACAGTCGATACAGACTTAGGTACTCATAGCGAACCACTTCTCTACTTTGTCGAGAGCTCTTACTACGCATAAGTCAATAAAGTTAGTTGGAGATAATTCAGAGAAATACTAGCTGCTATAACACACAAAAGGGAATGGATGAATAGGATGAAACAAAGCTTGCAAAAAGAAGTCTTCTTTTCGGTAATTCTCATTTTGTTACTTACAGGACTCGCCTATGCGGTTTGGATACCTTTTCTGGGATTTTACCGCGAAGATTGGTATACGATTTGGAATGGTGTTGCGCGTGGTCCTACAGAGTTTATCTCTATGTACGCTAG
>JAOAHK010000332.1 GCA_026415275.1 Anaerolineales bacterium | reverse complement strand
GTACATATCTGTGGTCAGGCGCTGAAACTCGCGCGTGTTTTGGTCTTCGCGGCGCAGGGCCTTGACCACGCGCACGCCTTGAATGTTCTCGTTGAAGGCACCCGTGATCTTGCTGTTCGCTCGCCGACTGCGTCGAAACTCAACCAAGATGCGTTTGCGGAACTCAACGGCAACCAGCACCATGATCGGGATAGAAGCCAACACGATCAATGCTAACTTCCAATTAATGAGCGCCATGAAGAAAGCGGAGGTGGCAATGTTCATCACTGCCCAAGTGACATCGACAATTCCCCAGGTGACCAAATCGGATACCCTTCCCGTATCTGAGGTGACGCGTGCCATCAACCGCCCAACGGCGTTCTGGGAATAAAAAGAGAGCGAAAGTTTTTGCAGGTGATTGAAGAGCAGCTTGCGCAAGTCATACTGGATGCGCTCACCCAACACGCCAGCCAGGTAGATAAAGGCGAAAACAAAGACAGCCTGAATTAGGATCAACCCGCCATAGAGCGTTGCCAGTTCCATCAGACGCGCGGGGTCTTTGAGCGTAATCCCTTGATCGACGAATTGCTTATTGATGTAGGTGAAATAGGCATCTAACCAGGAGGTCAAGGCAATCGTCACAAAGAAGCCGATCACCCAAAGCCAATGGGGTTTCAGCAATCCTCCAATCCGGCGGATAACCGGTAAGGTCAATTGTGAAGTATATTCTTCTTCCTCGAGTTCGATGATTTCATCGCTCATTATCGATCTCCATTGTCTATCCAACCGACTTCACTGCCCTTAGGCAGTGACTAGTTCCTGCTCTAGTTCCTCATCCAGACGGGTTTGCAGGTCATAAATGCGGCGATACATCCCTCCAGGTTGACAGAGCAACTCTTCATGCGTCCCCATCTGGACAATTTCGCCTTTATCCAAAACTAGGATCAAGTCGGCCATCATCACCGATTGGATGCGGTGGGCGATGATAAAAGTAGTGCGCCCTTGCATCAAGCCTTGAAGTGCTTGGTGGATTTCGGCTTCGGTCTCGACGTCGACGGCGGAGGTCGAATCGTCCAAGATGAGCAAGCGCGGATTCTTCAAAATCGCCCGCGCGATTGCCACGCGCTGTTTCTGTCCGCCGGAAAGGGTAACGCCCTTTTCGCCGACCAACGTGTTGTATCCATCCGGGAAAGAAAGGATGACCTCATGCAAGGCCGCCGCTTTCGTCGCTCTTTCGACCTCTTCTTGTGAGACTTCGCGACCAACACCGTAAGTAATGTTCTCCCGAATCGAACGGCTGAAGAGAAACGGCTCCTGCTCGACAATGCCGATCTGCTGACGTAGGTAAGCCCGCGGATATTCTTTCAATTCCTTGTCATCCAAACAAATGTGCCCAGAGGTGTAATCATAAAAACGCGGCAACAAGTTAACCAGCGTGGTTTTGCCGCACCCTGTCGAACCCAGTAAGGCGACAGACTGCCCCGCCCGAACGCGAAACGAGATGTTTTTCAAGGTTTCCTGCTCGCTGTCCTCGTACATAAAACATACATCTTCAAAGACCAAATCGCCGCGCAGATCGCCTTGGGGCTGTACCGATCCACTGTATAGATCTTCGCGTTCTTGCTTAACGATTTCCATCAACCGTCCGTAAGAGACCATTCCGGTGGAGGTTTGCACAATGATGCGGCCCAAGTTGCGAATTGGCCAAATTAGCCAGACGATTAAACCGGTATATGCCAGATAACTGCCTACGCTGATCTCGCCGCGGATTGCCATGTTTGCCGCCAACACAAACCCGAACAACATTTGGAAACCCAAAACAATGTCGGAGAGCGGCCAGAAGAGCGAGTGCATAAAAAGCAAAGTTTTCCCTTTGAGAAACTTGTTCCAATTGTCCCTCTCGAATTTGGCGATTTCGTAGTCTTGCCTGCCAAAGGCTTTGACCACCCGCACGCCACTCAGGTTTTCTTGCAACGTGGTCGATAGGATCGCCTCTTGAGCTTGATAGGCTTCATAAGCCTGCGTGACTTTCTTGAAGAACCACAAGGATACGGCCAAAACCAGCGGAATTACGACCACGGAAAGCCAGCCTAATTTGGCGTTGAGCTTGAGGATTGCCACAAAGTTGATCAGAAAGAGCAGCAGGATACGCCCGATTCCGATGGCTTGTTCGCTGAAAAAGCGACGCAGGGCATCCACATCTGAGGTCACGCGCTCGATCAAGTCGCCGGTGGGAGTGTGGGCATGATAGGCAACGCTCAACCGTTGGATGTGGTCGAACAGATAATCGCGCAATCGCCGCGTGACTCCCTCGGCGGTGTAGGCAGCCAAACGACCGGAAAGAAAGGCAAAGGCGCCGTCAGTAGCTGCCAAACCGACAAACCCCAGTGCGATCCAGCCCAGAGGGAGCGAAAATGATGGCTCGACGATACGGTCAGCAAAGAAGCGTAAGAGCAAAAAAGTGCCGGTGCGTGCCAACGCCGAAACCGCCAAGGAAAGGGTCGCCAACAGATACGACAGGTGGAAGCCATCCATCATTTTCCACAGCCCTTTGAGGCGATTTTTTTGTAGGGCAGGGCGAAAATCGGTGACTTTCAAGGTAGGTAGATTTTCAGTAGTGGATGTGTCCATTCTCTCTCCCGAAAAATCAAAAAGGCTGTGACCGTGCGCCACAGCCTTTCTGAGACATCTCTATCAAGGATTCAGGCTACCTGAAAATAGGCGCACTTCGACAAGGGATCGTTCCCACGGCAAGATGAAAACTGACCATGTGGTTGTGCATGAAGTGCGCCTCCTTTCTGTATGGTTTCTTACCCCGACTAATCTTTCGAGTCGGTTTTGGTGTTGGTAGTTTACTCCTCTAGCTTGAAAGCGTCAAGGTTTTTGCTCAGGGCTTTTTAAGAACTTCACTATAGAAATTTTTCGGAATAGCAAGCTCTGCCTGAAAAGAACCGACCAGAGATCAGCGCTACCGGTTGCGTACTGCTCCGTAGCCCGAGATTTATCTCGCATCATTCAATATCCCGCTCAATCTGGTGAATCGACATGAATGTCGCCCTACAAAGCTAAACAAATGTCAGTTCGGGATCAATTTACCGTCTGACGGGTCACTTCGAGCGAAGCGAGAAGTCTTTATATTCTGGCGAAAAGGCAAGGTTTCTCCTCGCTTTGCTCGTCGAATGAACAAATCCAAAATCCTAATCCGAACTCAAGTTAAGAGAGTGTCGCAATTGCGTGTCAATTTGGTATAGAGTAACGTATATACATCAATTATCTTATGACTCTTTAGGTTCCACAGAAAATTCTTAGTGTGCGGAGAGCAAATCCGCAAGCGCATGTAGACCAATAGCTTCAATCCCCTCGCCCAGCGGATAGTGGTCTTCTCCAGAG
>JAOAHK010000032.1 GCA_026415275.1 Anaerolineales bacterium | reverse complement strand
GGTAAAAGGTGTCATTGGAGTTATTCATGCCGGATGGCAAGGTACGATTGATGGAATTGCCGAAAAGGTCATTAGAGTAATGCAAGAAGAATATGGATCAAGACCCAATAAAATTTGGGCGGGGATAGGACCTTCGATCGGCGCCCATCATTATCCGGTCGGAGAGGAAGTGTGGCAGAAGGCGGTTGATGCCATACCTGATGTGGCTCGGCGAGCATTTGAGATTTACCAAGGAGAGTATCGCTTTGACTTATGGTTAGCGAACAGGCTTCTATTGGAGAAAGCCGGTGTTTGGGATGTGGAAGTTTCCTCTGTGTGTACTGCTTGCGACCTTGATGATTGGTATTCTCATCGCGCAGAAAAGGGAAAAACAGGTCGCTTTGGGGTAGTGATTAGCTTATAATTGTGCTGATCTATTTGATATTTAGTGAACGATGATCGGAACAAATTCTGCCGAAGAAATCAGATTGACCATTGCGAAAAACCATCAGCATGTTCAGGAACGCATTGCTGAGGCTTGTAAACGCTCAGGACGTTCTGTAACGGACATTAACTTAATAGTGGTCACCAAAGGACATTCTGTTGAGCGAATTCGATGCGCTATAGAATTGGGAATGCGTGAATTCGGGGAAAATTATCCTGAAGAAGGAGCAGAAAAAATTCAAATCATAGGGGATCTACCTGGCTTAACTTGGCACATGATTGGTCACATCCAAAGCCGTAAAGCGGAGTTGGTTGTTGATTATTATGACATGATTCACTCTTTGGATAGCTTGAAGCTGGGGCGAAGATTGGAACGTTTTGCTGCCAAAAAGGGAAGAAAAATACCGGTTCTTTTAGAGTGCAATGTGAGTGGTGAAGAAACAAAGTTTGGGTTTGCGGCTGCAGATCCAAGTCGGTGGCAGGATTTATTGTCTGATTTTTCAGAGATTGCCCAATTACCCCATCTTGAAATTTGTGGGCTGATGACGATGGCCCCCTTTTTTGAGAATCCCGAACATGCTCGCCCCGTATTCCGCAAATTGGTTGAGCTACAAAATTATTTACGAGAGCACTTGCCTCATATAAACTGGGATGAACTTTCCATGGGAATGAGCTCAGATTTTGAGGTCGCAGTAGAAGAGGGAGCAACAATGCTTCGGATTGGGCAGGCTATCTTAGGCGCTAGACCATATTGCTGAGGAGAATGCTATGTTGTTGTTGGCTAGCATTATCCATACAATTCTGCGGGTGTACACATTTATTGTAATTATCAAGGTCATTCTCTCCTACTTCTTGTCACCCTATCATCCAGTTCGCGAAGCTATCGACCGACTCGTTGACCCACTGCTAAACCCAATTCGACGTAATTTACCTCCGATTGGAATGTTTGATTTCAGCCCTTTAGTCCTGATCATTCTGATTCAAGTCGTAGACTCGCTCCTCCAACAAATTTTCATGATGCTTTACTAGAAGGATCTTTCAACAGTGCATCGGTTTCATGACAGTCGAAGTGGTACAGCCTTTATGGTTCGGGTTGTTCCCCGATCTGCAAAGAATGAAATTGCGGAATTTATGAGTGACGGGACAGTTCGAATACATCTCACTGCGCCTCCTGTGGATGGAAAAGCAAATCAACAATTGGTAGAATTTCTTGCAGAAATGCTTCGAGTGAATCCAGCCAGAATCGAAATTGTGGGTGGAGAAAAGTCAAGGAATAAAATGGTTGCGGTGGAAGGATTATCCCCTATTGATGTTGAAAGAAGGCTTATTGCTCGACTTCGTTCTGATTAGCTGTTCTCCTGCAAACTGAAAAAGACCAAAGCGTCTGGTAGGCTGCACTTTGCAACTCCTTATCTGGTGAAGGGAGTAGATTCTCTATAAGAGGAACTGCTATGTCAAATGGGGTAAATCTCAGGAAATCTAAAACAGCTCGCTGTATTTCGGGATCGCCTTCTTCTAATGCTCTTAATAGAACATCTTGATTTGTTTTTCCCGGGGCTAAACCGATACCTTTTTGGGCGGCAAATTGAATTAGCCACGGTAAATTTGCTGGCTCTGGTTTCTTTTGAGGGATAAAGGGATTGGGCAGATCGAATACGGCAACTGCATTTGCGGCTGCGTCTTTAATTACCCAAACGTTTTCCTCAATTGTGATCTTTTGAAGGATAGCCTTTGACCAGGGTGCTCCAATGCGAAATAATGCGGAAATCGTTGCTTTGCGAACGCGTGCATCCTCATGTTGCGCAGCTTCCTTTAGGATGGCGTGTCCAATCTGGGGGTCATTGGCGAGAGCTTGAGCTGCAGCCTCTTTTAGCCGATCATGTCCGTGAATTAAGGCGCTGATGACTGCATCAAGCGCTGTTGGAGTTCCAATGTTCACGAGAGCAAGACAAGCTGCTTGGAAACAATTCGGAAGAGGATCTTCGATTAAATTGACCAAAGGTTGAATATCCGAGACATTTTTCAATAAACCATACCCCAACGCACCAAGTTGACGCAAAAATGGATCTTTGGATTGGAGTAGGAATTTTACGAATTGAGGGCTTTCATCTACGCGAGAACGAAGCAACGTTGAGAAGAGCTTTGCTCTGAAATATTTTGGCTCTTGATCACTTAGAATCAATTTAGCCGCCAGTTTTATCCAATTTTTTAAGTCCTTCGATTTCGGTTGAATATATGGCAAGTATCTTCCTTGTTTGAGAAGCTCATCCTTCGTGAGTTGTTGAGAGAATTCTATGGAGTGTGTGCTGTCATTATGGGAGGTAGCTAATCGTGCAGCTAGAACGGCCACATCCCAGCGGTGATGTCCAAAATTATCGATTTCTTCTGGCTCATTTATGACAAAAGAAGCGAAAAGGGATAGAAAAATTGGATTGGCTAGTCGAATTTCTTGGGATGTAACTTTGACAAAAATCTCATCAGGATGTAATTTGTCCATTACGCTCGGCGGAGGCGAATGGGGTTTGTTATCAAGAGCATTCTTGAGTGCTTGGTATGCCCAATGGGAAATTTCTCTTTGAGATGAGGGTTCCAATTTGGCTATATCGAGGCTGGATGCAAGAAGATGGTGTGGTTGAGGGGCTGTGGGGCGCTTGAGGAATAGAAGAAGTAGAAATAGAGTCCATTCCAGAGGAGTTAGCAAGTCGCTTTCCTGTGAAGCCCAAGCTGTCCACAAAGCTACTTCTTCCCTTGAAGCTATATTAGCGGCTAGCCAAGCCATTCCCCATTTTTGGAGAAAATTCCGAGCGTCATTTTTATTCCATGAACAGAGCAGAAGAGGTGAAAAACCCATAGAGACAAAGTCACTGAGATAGTTGGGCGAAGCTGCGAGAATGATCTTAAGATCTGGATACTGTTTTTGTAGAATTTTGATAAAGTCGGATAATTCATCAACTTTATGAGGTGGTGTTTCGTCAAGCCCATCGATCATAAGGATCAGTCGCTTTTCACGGGTTGCCTTGCGCGCAAGATGTAACAACGAGCTTCGTACGGAAGCCGAGTAATTTTCGCGAGTAGCTTCAACTAGGACTTGTATGGGATCGATTTTCTTGTCTTTTTCCTTTAGGAGGCGAGAGGCAGTGATATATAGCGGAAGGCAGTGATATAGATTTTCGTGCGGGTGATTGCAGCGAGCGATTGTTGTCGCGACTTCAAGTAAGGCTGTAGTCTTACCTGCTCCAAGTTCACCCAGTATTATTAAGAGTGAGTTTCCCTTTGCAAGGATTTCGACCAATGGAAAAGAGTGCATCTGATATGAGCTGGCTAAAATTGGATCGTCAAAAACGAGGGGAACTGCTTCAGTCGTGATATCCTCAATAAGAGACTCCTGTCTCTCTAGAGGAGGAGTTAGAGGGAGTACTTTAGCTGGAATCAGAAGCTCTTCTAAGGGAAATAGTTGACTGAGGAGATGTTCTTTCTGGCAAAACCGGATAAGGTCTTTGCGAAATTGGACTTCAAGATTGGAACGCAAGGGCAATAGAATTTGGAGAACTTGGCGGAGTGATTGCCAAACGCCTGCAAGGATTGCCAAGAAGTGTTTGGCGAGCAGAAATATCAAACCTGAGGTTAGAATTCCAAGAAGAAAAGACCAAAGGTCAAATCGCCATCCTCTCATGATGATAGTGTCTTATCCACCATAAAGAATTCTGCCGCAAGAGGGACAAAAGGCTAAACGACTTGGAGCTCGCGCTTCTTGAATTAACCCACCAGTTAGCGTTGTACCACAAGCAGAACAGCTTTTTTCCTGAACTCTACTTACAGCGATTCCTTTCTTGCTGACCCGGATCGATTGGTAGCGCTCGTAATAATCAGGCTCAAGACTAGCTACAGCAATGGCGCGTTCATTTTCCAATCTTTGAATTTCTTTCTCTAATTCTGTTTTCTCTCCCAAGTATCTGGAATTTCGTTGAAGAACCTCGTGTTTGACTTTCTCTAAATCCCTTTCCAAATCATTGTGGATTTTTTTCTCTTCATCAAGGGCAATCATGACCTCAAGTTGTCGCTCTTCAAGTACTTGCAGGTATCTTTTGAGTGCTTTTACCTCGTCCTCTAAATCCTTGAGTTCTTTTGGGTTTTTGATGTGACCACTATAGAGAGTATCTTCGCTTTCTCTAATTTTCGCGTATTGTTGCTCAACATCTTTTTCAATAAGGCGCAATTTCTTTTCTAGCTCGTTCACCTTTTGGTGCTGGTGGTTATAATTTTCTTGTGCTTGTTGCAAGTCAGCATCATTTTCCAACTGTTTGATAATCTCAAAAAGGTGAGATCTTGTTTGGTCAAGTTGGATATCGATTTGTTGTAGACGGAAAAGCTTGAATACTTGACTCATATATTTGATTATAAAAGCGAAATACGGGATGACAAGGGGAAATATTCATTTTCACGTGGAGGAAAATCTGCGAGTACAATAAGCATAGCTCGTTCATTATATTGAAACATTGTCCATGGATCAAAAGCACAACCGCTTCTTGCTTTTCATCTTGCTTCTCCTGATATTTTTGACTCAATTCCCCTATGAATATGCTGATTGGCACTCTAATCAATTTTTGATGTTTGGTGGATTTTTGTTTAATCCCTTGGACGGGAATACGTATTTATCCAAAATGCGCCAGGGTTGGGAGGGAAAGTGGTTATTTGAGCTGACTTATAGCCCGGAGAAAAACCAGCCAGCTTTCTTGTTTGTTTTTTATTTATTTTTAGGACATACCAGTAAGATTTTGCATCTAGATTTATTGACAACTTATCACCTAGCACGTCTCTTGGCTTGCTTAGTTTTGTTATTGGCGGTAAAAAATTTTTTTCAATGGCTATTTGACGACAGAAAAATTATTGAGTTTGCTATTTTTTGGACGATGTTTGGAGCTGGATTAGGCTGGTTGGTAGTTCCTTTTGGAGGGTTTCCGCCTGATTTCTGGATTGCTGAGGGTTATGTTTTCCTTTCGGCGTTTGCCAATCCCCATTTTCCTTTCGCAATGGCTATAATGGTTTGGACGTTGACGCTGTCGCAAAAAGAATTAGAGCGACCAAGAAATCTCTGGATTGCCTTATTTTCTGGAGTGGCTCTAGCAAATCTCTCTCCATTTGCTTGGATAATCACTAGCATCGTTTTGGGGAGCTATTTCCTGCTTTCTTACCCAAGAGCGGATGCATTAAGTCAAAGGATGATTTTCTTAAAATTGATGGTTTTTGGGTTGGGGGGAATACCTTTTTTAGCCTATCAGTTTTGGATTACCCGCCACGATCTTGTGCTATTCGAGTGGAATCGACAGAATGTGACACCATCTCCTAATTTGGGGGAACTTTTCATTGGATATCTCCCGCTTGCGGTTTGGGCAATTTGGGGGATGGTCAGAGGACATAGACTAAATGATACCCGATACTCAATCCCAACCATATGGGTAATTGTTTCGTTGATTTTGGTGTATTTACCTTCGCCTCTGCAACGTCGCTTTCTCATTGGACTATATATTCCGTTGGTTGCCCTGGCCATGTTTGCATTTCAAGGGATTGAGAAAAGCCGTAAAGTGCAGTCAAAAAGCAATCCTTTTGCATTATGGCTTAGGTTATCGCTTGCGCTATCGTTGGTGTCCAATCTTGTAATCCTTCTGGTCACTTTTCAGGCGATTCGCCAACGGGATAGTACAATTTTTCTCTATCGAGAAGAAGTCGAAGCCTTTCGTTGGCTGGAAGGGCACTTGCCCAAGGATTCGGTCGTTCTTGCTGCTCCGGCAAGTGGAAGCTTTATTCCAGCTTGGACCGGATTGCGGGTTGTTTATGGACACCCCTTCGAGAGCATTTATGCTACTGAGAGAAAAAACTTGGTCGAAAAATTTTATCGCGGTCAAATGTCTCAACAAGAGCTAAAAACTTTTCTCGCAGATTATTCTGTAGATGTCATCTTATGGGGTATTCGAGAGCGAGACATCTCTACTGTTGAGATGCAAGACTATTTGGAGAACACATACCCGATTGGTTATTACAATGTTCAAGTCACGGTTTATCGAGCCATCCCATAAACTCATTTCATCTTCCGAATGGCGATGGGTTTTTGTTTATGCCGTATTGGTCATGATGTTAACCTTGATTCCCTACATGATCGCTTTTCAGAAGGCTTTGCCCCAAGACCAAGCCGCTTCTTGGAGATTTTCCGGTTTCTTCTTTGGTGTGGAGGATGGGAATTCTTACATCGCCAAGATGCGCAGAGGAATGGAAGGGGAGTGGTTGTTCCGCAGTCCATATAGCAGCATGGAACAAAAAGGCGTTTTGGCGTTTCTACCCTACTATCTTTTGGGGAAACTGGCGGGAGGAGGAGCGAGCCATGAACAGTTAGTTGTATTATTCCATTGGTTTCGGTTTGGTGCAGGGATATTTTGCATCTTTGCAACTTATCGTTTGATTTGTGATTATCTGACCCAAAGCATTTGGCGGCAAGTGGCTCTGGTGTTGATTACTCTTGGCGGTGGATTGGGTTGGGTGGTTTTATTTTTCCCAAATTCCCAAGTTTTGCCACTTGAATTTTACTCTCCAGAGGCTTTTGGGTTTTTGAGTCTCTATGGTTTGCCCCATTTGAGTTTGGCGAGGGCATTTATGTTGCTTGCCATTATCGAGTATATAAGTTTATGGGAAGATAAGGAAACATCACAAAAAATTGTGTATAGCTGGCGGTTGAGTTGCTTTTGGTTGTGTGCGGGTTTATCCCAACCGATACATGCAGCAATCTTAAGTATTCTCATTGCGATACATCTCGTGTTCATTGGCATAGGCAAATTTTTACAGAAAAGCCAGTCGAGGGATTGGAAAGGTTTTTGGAGAAATATAATCTTTGTATTCATGGCTTCTTCGCCGGCGCTTGCTCTTGTCACCTATACCGGTATTCGCTTTCTTACCGATCCCTACTTAAAGATATGGGCAGCGCAAAATCGGCTACCTGCGGCGCCAATTTCTCTCTATTTATTGTCTTATGGATGGCTTATTCCGTTTGTATTTGGTGGGATCAATAAAGTCCTGAGGGATGGAACAGACAAGCATCTTTTGCTGCTTGTTTGGCTATGTGTTGCTTTAACGTTAATACTTACTCCAATTTCTATTCAGAGACGATTGATTGAGGGGGTGTGGGTGGTGATTGTTCTTCTTTCGACTACTTTCTTAGAGTCGCTCGATCGGATCCAGTTTAAGCCAATGCTATTGCGGGGACTGAGGTCATTGCTGTTATTTTGTGCTTTACCTCCCTCTCTATTGTTGATTTGGGGTGGGAGCCGGAATGCCATATCTCCGAAATCGCCTATATTTATCCCAGAGCAAGACGCCATTGGATACGAAACTCTGAATCGATTCGAAATAGGAAAAGATGCAATTGTGTTGGCTTCCTATGAGACAAGCAATGCTCTGCCCGCGTATGCCTTTGTGCGGGTGGTGATTGGGCACGGTCCGGAAAGCCCATTTGTCGACAGACTGTCTGAGAAGGTGAGAGAGTTTTATCAAGAACAAGCGCCTAATGTTTTTCGGTGGGATTTTATTCGCCAACACCAAATCCAATATGTGATTTGGGGAGAGAATGAGAAAAATTTAGGTGCTTGGCAACCAGCTTTGGAAACCTACTTGAAAGCAGTTTATGAAAATGAAGGTTTGGTCATTTTTGAGGTCGATTGGACAAAAATGGAAAATTGATCCCAAAGAATTCATCCTTTGGGTCGTTCCGTTTTTGTTATTCTCGCCGGGAATTTTTGGCGGCAAAGTGCACTTCTGGGGGACAATCTTATTGCAATTTATCCCTTGGCGTCATCTAGCTCTTGAACTTATAAAAGGGGGTGAAGTTCCCTTGTGGAACCCTTATTCTGGAATGGGCGCTCCATTGTTGGCAAATTATCAATCCGCGTTGCTGTATCCACCTACCTGGGGGTTACTCGTTCTTGAGGCTGTGGGTGGGCTATCGTGGTCTGCAATTGGACAAGGAATATTTATAGCTCTCCACTTGGGCTTTTGTGCGGTTGGAATGAAACGTTGGTTAGGAACGCTTGGGGTGAGGGATTTAGGGCAGATGGTTGGGGGAATTGCATTTGGGCTGAGCGGTTATTTAGTGAGCCGCGCAAGCTTTCAATCAATCATATTTTCCGCAAGTTGGATGCCTTGGATTCTTTTGTCAGCTCAGCGGTCGATTCTGTCTGCTAGGAATGAGAGACGGAAAAATCTTTTTTGGCTAATTGTAGTAATTACCATGAATTTATTGGCTGGACATGCCCAGACCAGTTGGTATATTCTTTGGGCAACTACTGCGTGGGTGGTTTGGCAAAGCCTAATTGCCCCCAAAAGTGGATGGCGTGACACATGGGAGACGGTTGGGAAGAATATCGTACGATGGGGCAGCGCAGTGGGTTGGACAATCCTTGTCGCTGCTGCTCAGTTAATTCCAACCGGGGAGTACTTACTAAACTCGCAGCGGAGTGTAGGTATTGATAGGGAGATTGGCTTGACCTATTCTTTTTGGCCTTGGCGGTTTCTAACGATGCTGATGCCAAACTTTTTTGGTAATCCAGCGCATGGGAATTATTGGGGGTATGCAAACTATTGGGAGGATGCGGTTTACAGCGGCTCTATGGCTGTGCTGCTCAGTATCTGTGCCATTGGAAAAGTGTTACAAAAAACGAAAAGTCATTCTTCGATTAAGCTTGGGAGGGATAGCCTAAGATCGACGGTTTTCTTTTGGGGGCTGATCAGTGTCTTGGCAATGATTTTAGCACTCGGAAAAAATTTACCTTTCTATAATTGGCTGCTGGATAATATACCAGGTTTTAATTTGTTCCAAGCCCCAACGCGGATCTCCCTGATTGCTCAGTTTGGTTTGACTGTTCTGACTGCCATCGGGATTGATCTCTGGGAGAAGCCGCAAGGACATACCTTGTATTGGACTCGTTTGGGGACAGCGGGCTTTTTTTCGATGTTGATTGTCGCATTTGTTATCTATTCTCAAGATCAGGGTTTCTATCCGACCATCCTGCTATCCGTTACACAATTCGGATTAATGGGTTTTATCTTTGGCATCCTTTTGCTTTTGAAATCCGCTGAAAATTTATCCCTTCCTTGTATTGTAAGCTGGAAGCCTAGGTTTCAATTCTTAGGATGGTGGAAAATATTAATTTTTGCCTTTTTTTTAGGTGATTTGATCTGGATGGGGTGGGGTCTTAATCCGGTGATCTCAATCGATGTTTTCCGGACCTCTGCTTTGAAACCTGGGCATTTGAACGCTAATTCTCCCGCTCAACGCTTTTTTATGAATTCGCAAGATGAGTATGATTTGAAGTTTGAGAGGTACTTCCGCTTTGACACGTTCCGCAATTTAGATGATTGGGTTTCCTTGCGTCTGTCCATGTTACCGAACCTAAATTTACTGGATAGATTGGCGATGGTAAATAATTTCGACCCATTTGTTCCAGCCCGCTTTGCGAACTGGTTGGATGCTATGAACAAGGCTCACGAAAAAGGAGATGAACGAAACTACCAAAGACTCTTAAGGATAAGCGGTGTCGGAACTTTGGTTGAGGTGGATGATGAAAGAGTAAGATTAACTCCTATAGGAGGGGAAGATCGATTCCAATTTTTCCCTTGCGCAAATCAAGTGAGGACGGCTAATGAAGCGCTCAATGCGGTTCTGACCGATGCTAACATTGGCTTGAATAAGATTGTTCTTGAAACAAACGGTGAACTTATGAAAGAGGCGTGTTCCATGCCACAAGGCGATGTTTCCTACTCTATAAAAATTTTATCCGAAACAGCCAACCAAATTCAGCTTGAGATGCGCACAGAACAAAAAGGTTGGTTGGTTGTCAAGGACACTTTTTACCCTGGTTGGATGGTACGGGTAAATGGAGATGAAAAAACTATCTTTGCGGCGAATAGTGTTTTTCGAGCGGTGTATGTGGATGAGGGAACGAACATTGTGGAGTTTCGGTACCAGCCATTCTCTTTTCGTTTGGGCGCGATCTTAAGCATTTTTTCGTTGATAACACTGATTATCTATCGATGTTTGGGTAAGAATAATGACCGATAAGATACGAAATCGGTGGTGGAGTCCCGTCTTAGTCACTCTTTGCTTGTGTTTAGGGTTTGTTGCGTTGACCCTAGTCAAGGTTGAAGGAGATATTCTCAAATTTATTGTGATTGGGACACGATTTTCTGAGGGAGATCCACAAGGGAGTGAGGGATATGATGGTCAATTTGGATACTATATCGCCTTAGACCCAAATCCGCAAAGTGTGCGACCCCATTTGGATGTGCCGGCGTATCGCTATCAACGAATCTTGTTACCCATCCTTGCTAGAATTTTTTCATTTGGAAATCAGAAGTTAATTCCTTATTGGCTGGTTTTCTTTCCGTTACTGGGACAGGTGCTTGGGGTGGCTTATGTAGCTAAGATCATATCTGAACTAGGGCAAAACCCCTTTATAGCGTTGGTGTATGGTTTGAATGCTGGCTCATTGCTTGCCATTCGGGTAGCTTTGCCTGAACCATTGGCGTATGGGTGTGTTGCAGTAGCTATCTATGCCTATCTAAAGAAAAAGTATTGGCTTGTTGCAATTTGGATATTGATGGCGTTTTTAGCGAAAGAAGTGACGGTGGTGTTTGGAGGGGCGATCCTGTTTTCGCTTTTGATTCAGCGAGAGTGGAAAGGTAGTGGAATTTTAGCCGTGGGAAGCTTTCTTCCCTTTTGTATTTGGCAGATTTGGCTGTGGTGGACCTTTGGAAAGATGGGAATTGGAAGCGGTGGAGCAAACTCGACAGGATTTGAATGGATACCCTTCATGGGGTTGTTGCGCATAGCCAATTACAATTGGATATATTTTCTGGCAATGCTTGTTGTTTTTGCTCCTTTGGTTGTTATCCCGTCGGTTTGGGGAGCTTGGGTCTCTTTGCGAGAACTTCTGCGCAGCAAATGGGACATCATAACGTTGTCTTTATTCTTGAATAGCCTTGTGATGTTCTTTCTGCCTTTTTCGACGTACCGTGAGACAGGAGGAATTTTGCGTCTTTCGGTGGGTTTTGTTCTTGCTTTTCTTCTATTTGTAGCTAAGGGAAACTATTCTAGATTACTACGCTATCTCCCTCTCTGGGTGGTGTACAATGTATTCCTGTTCCGTTGAAAAGGAGCAAAGATGGAGATTACAGAAATCAATCCGCTGACGGAGCGGATGATTGAGAACATCGGCAAGGTTATTGTAGGAAAACACCGACCGGTTAAGTTGGCATTGATTAGTTTGTTCTGTCAAGGGCATCTCTTGATCGAAGATGTGCCTGGTGTGGGAAAAACTATGTTGGCGCGCAGTTTGGCTAAAACGGTGGGCTTGAGCTTCAGCCGCATTCAGTTTACTCCCGATATGTTGCCGAGCGATATTACCGGCGTTTCAATCTTCAATCAGGAAACCCGCCAATTTGAATTTCGTCCGGGACCGATATTTTCTCAAATTATCTTAGCTGATGAAATCAATCGCGCCACACCCAAGACCCAAGCTGCTCTCCTGGAAGCAATGGAAGAGCGACAGGTTACAATAGATGGGGTAACTCGCTTTTTACCTTCCCCTTTTATGGTCATGGCAACCCAAAATCCAATCGAGTACGAGGGGACGTTTCCTTTACCCGAAGCCCAGTTAGACCGTTTTTTCATGCGCATTCGGATTGGCTATCCGAGTTTGGAAGATGAGATGCGCATCTTGGATGATCAGCAATATCAACATCCGATAAACACTTTGGAATCCATCATTACGGTGCAAGAATTGATTGAAATCCAAGAGACGATTAGACGGGTGTATCTCTCGACAGCAGTCAAGCGTTATGTTGTCACACTAATTCGCTACACTCGCAACCAACCCAATGTATATTTAGGCTCTAGTCCGCGTGGCAGCCTTGCCCTTGCACGGGCGGGACAGGCGAAGGCAGCAATGGAAGGCAGAGATTATGTTTTGCCTGACGATATTAAAGATTTAGCCCCGGAGGTTTTGAGCCATCGTTTGATCTTAGCTCCCGCCTCAAAGTTGCGTGACTATAATGAGAGAGATGTCATCCTCGAAGCTCTGAACAATGTAGCTGTTCCCGGAGGCGATCCAATGCGAAGGATAGGATGAATACGCCTCAAAAAGTTGTTCTTGGTCTGTTTCTCTTCTGTCTTTTGGCGGGGATGATCAGCGGGGCATCTTTTTATTATCGCTTGACGTATTTCTGGGGATCAAGGACCTCGATCACCAACTGTTTTTGACCTGCGACCGGGTAAACTTTGAACCCAACAATATCCTCCCAAGGAATCCGGC
>JAOAHK010000331.1 GCA_026415275.1 Anaerolineales bacterium | reverse complement strand
CCTCCATGCCGCGCCCGATAGCCCGCGCGGCGCGCAACGAACCGTGCGAGAGCAGATAGCCAAAGCCTTCGCGCTTGCCCATCAGCTCCACAATTTGCACCATCGCCCGAGCGTTACCAAAGCGCAATTCAATGCCCCCCGTGTCCTCCAATGTGATCAAGCCACGCTCAAAGCAATCCATTGCCCAAGCGACCGTCACGCCAGCCGAAATCGTATCCAAGCCATAGGCGTTGCAGAGTTGGTTGGCACGGGCAATGGCAGCTAGATCGTCAACTGCGCACATTGAGCCAAAGGCGCCGATGGTCTCATACTCAGGGCCGCCATACACGGGATCGACCGGAAATTCCCCTTCTTGCACTTCGACCACCCGTTTGCAGTGCACCGGGCAAGCAAAACAGGTATCGCGTTCTTTGAGGATCGTCTCGGTCATCGTTTCTCCACTGATCTTTTCGTAACCGGCGAAGATACCCTCCTGGAAGTTGCGCGTCGGCAGTCCGCCGCTGAGTTGATGGTGCACAACGCCCGAGGCAGTGCCGTTCAGGCGCAGGTCGGCTGCCCAAGTTTCGGGAAAATGTTGGGCATACCACTTTGCCAGCTCATTGAGCGCCTTAGAGTCGCGCGGGGTCACTTTTTGGGTGCCGCGCACGGCAATGGCTTTGAGCTTCTTGCTGCCCATTACTGCGCCAAGCCCGGTGCGGGCAGCGGCGCGGTTGATGTCGTGCATAATGGCGGCAATGGGAGAGAGCTTCTCCCCGGCTGGGCCGATCTGCGCTACCCGCACGCGGTGGTCACCCAGTTCCTCGTGGATCAGAGCTTGCGTGCGGGCGGTGAGCGATCCCCATAGATGTTCGGCGGGGCGGATTTCGACTTGCCCATCGTGAATATACAAATAAACGGGCTTCGGAGCTTGCCCTTCGATGATGATGGCGTCGTAGCCGGCCTTGGCAAGCTCCGCCCCCCAAAAGCCACCGACATCGGCTTCCCCAAAGCCGCCGATGAGAGGAGATTTTGCTCCGACAGCATGACGGCCGCTGCCCCCAATTGCTGCCCCGGTCACAAGACCGTTGGCAAAGATCAGTTTGTTTTGCGGGCTGAGCGGGTCAACCCCTGGCCGCAGTTCTTTCAAAAGGTAATAGGCGATCAACCCCCAGCCGCCGTAATACAACCGCCAAAAGGAATCTTCGATGCCCTCCGCTTGCCAAGTCGAGGTGCTCAAATTGACCCGCAACAACTTTCCATTAATTCCCAAGACCATGGTTTCCCTCGTCTGTTGGTGGAAGGTTCTTTAGGCGTTCTTTCAATTGCTCCATTTCCGGGGTGACTACTGCGGAGAAGTAGGCGCGATCCGGGTTTTGATAGGGGTGCTGTTGAGCTGTTTTCTCGTTGAGCGTTACTCCCAATCCGGGGCTTTCTAACAACGGCAAATGTCCTTGGCTGGGAGCTTCGATTACCGGTTCTACCAACTCCGCGCGCCACGGCACATCGTTGGTGGGCAGTTCTAGGATGACAAAATTGGGAGTGCAGGCGGCAAGATGCAGAGCAACCGCAGTGGAGACCGGGCTGCCGGAGTTATGCGGTGCAAAGCCGAGATAGCGCGCTTCAGCTTGAGCGGCAATGAGCCGGGTTTCAAAGATGCCGCCAGCGTAGGTGATGTCCGGTTGAACGATATCGACCGCGCGTGCTTCAATCAGGCGGGCGAACTCGTATTTTCCATATACGCGTTCCCCGGCGGCAATCGGGATCGGCGATCGCTGGCGCACAAAAGCCATGGCTTTTTCATCTTCAGGCGGCACTGGTTCTTCCAACCAAAAAGGCTGATAGGCCGCTAGATCATTGGCGATGCGCACTGCGGCGGCGGGGGTGAACAACCCGTGCGCTTCGAGCATCAAATCCACATCCTCGCCGACTGCCTGACGGATGGCATCCACCTCTTCTAGCACCCTGCGCCGCTGGGCTGGCGATAACCAACCGTGTGCACCATGAAATGGATTCCACTTCAGCGCGGTAAAACCGGCTTGGACAGCTTGCTGGGCAGCTTGGGTCAGTGCCTCCAACCCCTGCAAACCTTCAAACCAGCCATTGTTATAGACGCGCACCCGATCGCGCATCTTGCCCCCCAAGAGCTGATAGAGAGGTACGCTGAGGGCTTGACCGAGGATGTCCCACAGGGCAATTTCGATGGCGCTAATAGCTGCCATAAGAATGACACCGCCGCGTTTGTGAAAGGCTTGATAGAGTGTTTGCCAGTGCGCTTGGATTTGAAAGGGGTCTTGCCCGATGAGGACGCGGGACATATCCTCGATTGCCCCCACCACAGCGTGTTCGCGGCTGCGGATGGTCGCTTCTCCCAATCCTACCAAGCCCGCGTCGGTATAAATTTGGACGAAGGTGAAATTTCGCCAATTTGCGTCAACCAGAGCAGTGGAGATGCGCGAGATCTTCATGCCGCAGAGAGAAATCTCATCATATCATCTGATGACTTCTTCAGTATAGCACGCTTTGAATGGCGAGTCAAGCGGAATTTTGGATAAATTGACCAGTTGGGGAACCGAGCCATGAAAATCCGGAGAAAATAGCCATCAGACAAAATCGAAAAGTAAGACTGGTTTATCTCTCTAATGAAGATACATCCTCTATAAACACTCCACCGAACACGGCGGTGGCAAACCCTCTCTTGAGTTTGAGTTTTTAGGTTATACTCCCAGTATGGCAGATGTTCAGCAGAATTACCAAATTTACATAGGGGCTGCACGAGAGATGCTCCAAGTTGCAAAAGAAAACTTCATGAATTTCCATTTTAGCTCAGCCTGCAACCGTGCATATTATGCTTGTTTTTATGCTGTTAGTGCTCTTCTTCTGACAAAAAATCTAACTTTTTCTAAACATAGCGCTGTTCTGGCTGCCTTTCGGCAGCATTTTATCAAAACGGGAGAATTTGATCCAAAGTGGGGAAAAATCTACGAAATGGTTATGGCAAGCCGGCAGAGCAGCGACTACGATCTTTTTACTCAAATTGATGAGGATCAAGCCCTTTTTGTAGTTGAACGCGCAAGTGAATTTGTGAATGAAATTGAAAAATGGCTACTGAAACGCAACTTAATCTGAAGCGTCTGTCTCCTAATGAACTCGAGGCACTCTATGAATTACTAGCTCGACTTAAGACCGAGTTTGGAGAGCGAGTTGTTCGAGTTGCCTTATTCGGATCGAAATCTCGCGGGGATGACCGCCCTGATTCGGATATGGATCTGTTGATCATTGTCCAAGAAGAGAACTGGCAACTTCAAAGAGCGTTGATTGAGGTCGGGTCTGAAGTGGGCATGAAGTACGATGTCATCTTCGATCTGCGGATTATCGGCAGACAACGATAGGAC
>JAOAHK010000330.1 GCA_026415275.1 Anaerolineales bacterium | reverse complement strand
CTTATGATTTGTGTAAGTTTTCGTAAAAGCGAACTTTCTTATAAACAGGTACATTTCGCCTTTGCTGAGCAAGGATTTGGTCCCGTCTGGAATGAGCATCCCGTTCTTAATGATAAGCTCAATTTCTTCAGGATAGCCAGTGACCTTGCCCTTCGCATCCCATTGGACAACATTGATGACTTCAAGACTCGCAAATCCCCGGAACATCGCTTGCAAGGAGTCACCGTTTTATCGCATGGAGGTTGACCAATACCTTGCCTAGCCGTGTCTAATTCGTTTCCTATCGGATAACAAACCGTCAGGTAGCTAAAATGAATAAAAAAGCCGTGAATACGTTTGTATAACGCAGGAGTGTTACCAGTTTCGTACTTGAATTGTGTTAGAATATCTGGGAAAGGTAATCGGATTACTCTAGTACAGAATAGAAGATGGTTTGTTTTAATGTATGGCACTCCGAGAAATTGTTACCCACCCTAATAACATCCTTCGGCGCAAGGCGCTCAAGGTGGAAAAGTTTGACAAAGAATTGCAGAACTTGATCGAAGACATGATCGAAACGATGCGCGCCGAACCGGGCGTGGGCTTGGCTGCCCCACAAGTGGCTGTGCCGTTGCGCTTGATCGTTGTTGAATACGGGGAGGACGAAAACCCCGATAGCTCACCGAAACTATACGTCATGGCAAATCCAGAGATTACGCGCGCTTCTACTGAGACCGAATTGGGTGTGGAAGGCTGTCTCTCCATTCCAGGCTATGTTGGGGAAGTGGAACGGGCAGTTGAGATTGTAGTCCGTGGGCAGAATCGTTTTGGAAAACCGATGAAGGTTAAAGCCAAGGACTGGCTGGCGCGTATCTTTCAACACGAAATTGATCATCTGAATGGCATCCTGTTTATCGATCGGACAGATAAGGTCTGGAAAGTGGAGGATGAAAAAGAAACGGCACAGGCAACAGCCGTTGATTAGCTAAATGTGCTGGTTATTGATTAGCTAAATTAGCTGTCCTTCCGCTTGTGTGAGAAGTATTTTCCGCAATTGGCCTGATCGATGCTAAAACACCTTTCCTTGACTAATTTTCGCAATTATGCGCGTCTAGAGATTGATTTTCCACCCGGTTTGCTGCTGTTGGTTGGGGGAAATGCACAAGGTAAAACAAACCTCATCGAGGCGATTTATTACCTCTCAACCTTTCTCTCTTTTCAGGCGGAATCCGATCGTCAATTGATCAATTTCTCCGCTGGGCGTGAACCACTGGCAGTGTGCCGCATGGTCGCCGAATATCAACGCGGTCAATTTGATCATCGCCTTGAAGTGCGTTTGATTCTTGAGAACGAAAACCGCAATGGTGCATCCCGCATCAGGAAAGAAGTTTTATTGGATGGAGCCAAGCAGAAGTTATCCTCCCTGGTCGGGCATTTTAGCGCAGTAAACTTTTTGCCCCACTCAATTCAAATCGTAGAGGGTTCACCAGAAGAGCGACGGCGTTTCCTAAATTTGGCTATCGGGCAAGTCAACCCACTATATACCGAAGCTCTGGCGGACTTCACGCGAGCTATTCAGCAGCGCAATGCCCTCTTAAAGCTTCTTGCTGAGCGAGGTGGAGATGAATCGCAATTGGACTTTTGGGATGCAGAGATCAGCCGCTGGGGTGGGTTGTTGGTTCACGCGCGCATCCATGCGTTACGAGAGTTGGAACAGATCGCAGCGCCAATTCACCGACAATTGACTCGTGGAAAAGAAGGTTTGGCGTTTTTGTATCAACCCTCCTATGATCCATACATGTTTCCAGGTTTACAATATCATCTTGTCGTCGAGGTGGCAGTCGATCGGCAACAAATTCCCCTGCAACAAATCCAAGAGGGATATTTAGAAGCCTTACGCAAAAACCGACGTGAGGATGTTCAGCGTGGGGTTACAACTATTGGGCCTCATCGGGATGAGGTTCGTTTTCTTTCCAATGGGCTTGACTTAGGTTCGTATGGGTCGCGGGGTCAATGCCGCACGGCGGTCATCGCCCTCAAACTGGCGGAGTTGGCTTGGATACAATCAAAAACGAATCAGCAACCCGTTTTTTTATTGGATGAAGTTTTAGCTGAATTGGACCCCCAGCGGCGTCAGGATTTGTTGCAACGCTTGCTTCGCTGTGAACAAGCGATCTTGACGACAACCGAACTCGGTCTTTTTGATGCGAGCTTTGTTGATAAAGCTTCGTTGTGGCGCATCGAGGATGGACAGATCAGGATAGCAGAGCAATCGAAGGAGGAATAATGGCAAGCGTCTTTCAGATCAACATTTCGAACGGAGGCGTGCCGAAGCGAGCCATTCCACAAGCGTGGGTGAGCTTCAATGGCATTGAGGGAGATGCTCATAAGGATCTTCGTCATCATGGAGGAGAGGATCGCGCTGTTTGCCTTTACTCTTTGGAGCGTATCCTAGCATTGCAAGCGGAGGGACATCCTATCTACCCTGGCTCGGTGGGTGAAAATTTGACAATCCATGATCTAGATTGGGATTCACTGCAAGAAGGAATGATTCTCTGCTTTCAGGGTGGGGTGAAGATAATGCTCACGCGTCCGACAACGCCTTGTAAAACCATTGCGGCATCTTTCAAGGATGAGGCGATCACCCGTATTTTGCATCAAGAGCACCCCGGCTGGTCACGTTGGTATGCTCGCGTACTTCAGGAGGGCGAACTTCAAATTGGTGAAACTTGCACCATCGGCCCTTAACTAGGTGGGTTGAACCCGGTACAAGCTTTCAAGGACATAAAGTCTAGCGAAGCGGGCGCTTTTCCGGAATGCCACTCTTTCTTGGGTAAAGCGAGGGGGTAGCTGCAATTTTATCCACCACGACAAGATAGCGTTCTTCTGCAACTTGGGGTAAGTGAACTGGAATAAGCTTGCGCAATCTGCCGCCGAGCAGTTCTATGGCTCGTTCAGCTTGTTGAACTTCTTGCGGCGCGGTCTCCCCCTTCATAGCTAGAGCTACACCGCCTACCCGGATAAGGGGTAATAAGTACTCCGCAAGCGTGGATAGATTGGCTACAGCTCTGGCAACTGCCCAGTCATAGTGTTCGCGATGCTCTGGAAGCTGAGCCATTTCTTCGGCGCGCAAGTTCAAAACAGTCACTCCACCCAGTTCTAGTGCTTCAATAACCATTTGACAGAACATAGCTTTTTTTCTTACTGACTCGACAAGGGTCAAGCGCAGGGATGGACAAGCAATTTTGAGCGGTAAACCAGGGAAGCCAGCTCCCGTGCCAACATCGACAATTTGCCATGGAGCAATCTCCTTGATCGCCAATAAACAAGTGAGGGAGTCAAGGAAATGTTTTATGCGGATCATCTCTGGATTGCGAATGGCGGGTAAGTTGACCCGTTGG
>JAOAHK010000329.1 GCA_026415275.1 Anaerolineales bacterium | reverse complement strand
TCCAGGGGCAAGTAGCACAACACCAGCGCTAAATTTCTTGGCCCCGGTAACACTGGGTGCGCTCATCCACTTGATCAGCCCCCAATCAAAGGCCTGAGTTTCAACGTCCTCGGGGGAGATGAAATACTTGTTCATCGTTTTCCCTCCGTCTAATCTCTAACCTCTTTTGGGAATGTGATCCAGATGTTGAATACACCTAAACACACGCCGAAGATGGCCATGAGAGATGCCCAAATGCCTGCCCACACCGTGTTCCAAGGCGCAGCAACAATCTCTGGATAAGATCCACTGAAATAGACCGCCAAACACATTGTAATGCCGTTGAAGAAGGCCAGTGACCCTTCTTGGAAAACTTTCGCCCAGCGCATTGAATAGACCATGAAACCCACGCCAGCCGAGAGGATGATCCCTAGGGCCAGGTCACCTGGAACCAGCACAGAGGGTAAAAACTGAAAAAGTTGGACCAATAACAGTGTGATCCCGGTGACAATCGCGCCGTAAGTGTAGCTGGGTAGGATGATTTTTATAGCGCTCGGTTTGGCCCCATACTGGAAATACTCTGCCCAAACGATAAAGGCTACCCAAAGCGTAAAACTCCACTTTCCTAACCAAAGGCCGAAGGGGATAGATACCAAAACGGTGATTGCAACGGCTAGCCAGAGAGGTATGGTTTCTTTGACTTTTACAGTAGTTTGTGTGCTCATAAGCCTCCTCCTTTTGGGAAAAATGGGTGTTCTATGAAACAAGGATAGTAATTAATCTCCCCTATTGCATGAGGCACGAGCACTATTCTAGGATAGCCCCAAATCCTATTACTTGACTAACCCAGATGGACTAGTCCTTTTTCGACCGCGATTTTTACGGCTTCCAAACGATTCTTCACCCCTAGCTTGCCTAAGATGTTGCTGATGTGATTTTTAACGGTAAATTTGCTGATATTTAATTTCTCGGCAATGGCGTGATTATTCAGCCCTGCCACCATTAGCTCCAAGATTTGGCGTTCCCGTGAGGTTAGTGGTTCCAATAAGGCTTCCTTGTGGGGTGTCTTAGAGATTCTTAAGAGCGAGGATGCGACTTCAGGAGAGAAGGTTTGTAACCCAAGGTGGGTTGAGCGAATTGCGTCCGCAAGTTCTTGTGCGGAAACATTTTTTAACAGGTAACTTGTGGCTCCTGCTTCCAATGCTCCCTTGATTAAGTCTTCCTCCCCAAAGGAAGAAAGTGCAATCAAGCGGATGTTGGGCTGGGTGTGATGAATGTGCCGAATGGCGGTAATTCCATCCATTTCAGGCATGAGTAAATCCATCAGCACCACATCAGGCTCAAGTCGAAGGCACAACTCTATTGCTTCCTTGCCAGATGAGGCTTCCCCTACTAGTTCAAATTCGGGATAGGCCTTCAAGAACGATATTAATCCCTCTCGTAGCATGTCGTGATCGTCCACAATCAAGACCCGAATCATCACTGTTATTCTCCGTTAGAGGATTGTGGCCAAAAGATTTCAATTTTTGTTCCTTTTCCCGGCGCGCTTGAAATCGTCAATTTGGCATCCGCAGAAGCGGCTCTTTCTCTCATGATCTCCAATCCCATCCCATGAATCTGGGGATTGGTGGGATCAAAACCTCGGCCATTATCTTCTATACAAATCCTCAGGTAGGAATTTTGAAAGAGCACATTAATCTCGGTTTTAGTAGCAAATGAGTGCTTGGCGGCATTGTTAAGCGCCTCTTGCACGATTCGGTAGAGAGACAACTTGGTTTCGGGCTGAATCTCGAATTCGTTGCCGGCGGTAATGATTTTTACTTCCATCTTTTTTCTGCTCATCGTTGCTTGTGCTAATTGGTGCAGCAGGTCAATAAACTTGGTCTGTTGAAGCGAAGATGGACGCAATTCAATCAGCAAGGTGCGCATCTCGGCCAGTGCGCCGCGAACAAGTTTTCTCAATTGATCCAGATTGCGTTTCCCTTCCTCGGGGTCTTTATCCCACAGCACGGGGAGCACATCGGCAATAATGCTTGCGGTCCAAAGGGTTTGGCTTACGGCATCATGAAGTTCTCTTGCCAGGCGTTGCCTCTCGTTGATAACGGCCAATTCCTGAGCCTGCTCATACAATTTGGCATTATGTATAGCGATTGCGGCATGGCTTGCGAATGCCATTAGGCGTTCTGCCTTTTGGGCATCGAAAAAGTGTGGTTTGTCGCTATATAGGCTGATAAAACCGATCACTTCCCCTTTTACGATAATAGGTGCTCCGAGATAGGAGCGAATCCAATGAGTATTTTGATAGTGAACCCACTGTTTGTCCTTCTCGACATCGTGAATGATTAGAGGGGACTTTGTTTCTAATAGCCTGACAAGATTGGGGTATTTATTGACCTCAAACCATTCTCCCTCGTTGGCGCTTCCCGCAGGACGAGCGCGAACAAAGCATCCCCGTTGGCCCTCAACCAAGACAATGGTGGCCATCTGGTGTGGAAGAATGCGTTGGATTTCGGTCAGGATGCGATCAAGAACCTCGCTTAAGTTCAGCGTGCTGTTCAGCGTAGTGGATATCTCTCTAAGGGCTTCAGCAAAAGCACGCTGTTCGCGTTCGGCAGCGGTCCGCTCTTGAACGCGCATCTCTAGTTCTTCACGGGCTTTTCTTAATTCTTCTTCTTTTAACTTAAGTTCGGTGATGTCTTCATATGTACCAAGTACCCCCACCACATTTCCCTCAGGGTCGTGAAGTGGCATTTTGTTAGTAACCACCCATGTGATTTGACCATCAGCATGGGTTTGGGTCTCATAGAGCTGATAGATGGGGGTGTCGGATTCCATCACCTGTTTGTCAATTTTTCGGTACCACTCCGCTTCCTCTTGTGTCCAGGGTAGATCAAAATCGGTTTTACCTGAGACATCTTCTGGATTCTCATAGCCTGCATCGTTCGCAAAATTTCGATTGCACCACACATAGACAGAATTGCGATCTTTCCAAAAAATAGCTTGGGGGATGTTGTCCATGATGAGACGTAGAAGCTGAATGGCAGGATGGGCCATCCCATCTTGCCAATCAATATCCTGCATCATTAGTCCCAAAGCAACAGGGTCAATGTATGAATTGGGTTGAATGGGCCGCCTTTCTGAGAGTGCTTTTCGGGCCATAACTAAAACCATTTTGGCTGGGGTTGAGAGGCCTTAGCAAATTGTCCCGAAGATCCCATCTGGTGAGTGTACTAAAGTCCTCTCACCTAATTATTATAGGTGATTTGATGACCAATTAACATGGGCCAAGCATTGCTTCTTCATTTAGCTTACCTCAACCCATGCTATAATCATCCCAAAGGATGACCAATGCTTGATCCGGGCGTGTTAAGTAATTTTGTCCTAATCCTAGCAGGCTTCGCTGCCGCGTTTGTGGCTGCGTTGTGGTTAAGCC
>JAOAHK010000328.1 GCA_026415275.1 Anaerolineales bacterium | reverse complement strand
CGTGGGCTCGGAGATGTGTATAAGAGACAGGAAGTGGAGTGCCTACCTCCTACGCTGGAGGACCCGCGCTCGGATTGGACACGTCTCAGGGATGCCCTCGCAGAGCGAATCGGCCTTGCGGAGATCCTCGCCTCCAACGCCCTTATCCATACCCTTCCCCAAACCGCGCGCCAGTTGGAATGGCACATGAACGTCTTCTTGCGTCATGGCGAGGTAATTGGCGTCGTCCCTGTCCCCAAAAAGCCGCTGGGCTTGGCGGTCGATCTCGGCACGACCAAAATTGCTGCTGCCCTGTTGGATTTGGAGAGCGGGGCCATGCTCGCTTCCGCCGGCGCCCCCAATCCGCAAATCTCCTACGGGGAAGATGTCGTCAGCCGCCTGACGTATGTGCACCGCAACCCCGATGGCGGTCAAAAGCTTGCCCAAATCGTCCGTCAGACGATCAACGAACTCTTGAGCGAATTGGCCCAAAGGGTGAAAGCCTTACCCGAACAGGTTGCTGAAGCCTGTATTGTCGGGAATACGGCGATGACCCATCTGCTGATGGGCTGGCCGGTGCGCCAATTGGCGCTGGCGCCTTACGTCGCTGCCAGCAGCGAACCCCTTGAAGTCTTTGCATCAGAGTTAGACATCCATACCGCACCCGGTGGGCGGGTTTATATTCCTCCGGCGATCGGTGGCTATGTTGGCTCGGACCATGTGGCGATGGTCTTGGCAAGCGAACTCGATCAGAGCGAGCGCTTGGCAATTGGCATCGACATCGGCACCAACACCGAGATCAGCCTGCGCATCCCCGGCAAAGAGACGCTGACGGCGGTCTCTTGCGCTTCTGGTCCGGCTTTTGAAGGGGCCCACATCCGCGACGGGATGCGCGCTGCCTCCGGCGCCATCGAAAAAGTCCGCCTCACGCCGCAAGGCGCTCAAATTGCCACCGTTGATCACGAACCGCCGATTGGGTTTTGCGGTTCGGGCATTTTAGACGCCGTGGCAGAACTCTACCGCACGGGTTATCTCTTACCGAACGGACGCTTCGATCGCCAGAAGCTCGGACAACCTGAGGAAACCGAACCGCGCTTTGTGTTCGTCCCGGCTGCACAAAGTGGCAACGGGCGCGAAATCGCCCTCACCCAAAAAGACATCAACGAAATCCAACTGGCAAAAGGTGCCATTCAAGCCGGGATGAAAATCCTGTTAGAAGAAAACCAAATTGCCCCTGAAGAAGTGGAAGAAGTGATCGTTGCCGGGGCGTTTGGCTCCTATATCCATATCCCCAGCGCAATTCAGATCGGCTTGTTTCCCCCGCTGCCCCGCGCCCGTTATCGTCAAGTGGGCAATGCTGCTGCGGTGGGTGCGCAGTGGATGTTGATTTCCAAACAGGCGCGTCAACGTGCCGAAGCGATTGCCCGCCGCACCCGCTATTTGGAATTGACCACGGTTTCAACATTCAACCGCCAATTTGCTTTTGCTATGCACTTTCCACCTCTTGGGGAGAAAAATTAAATGCCGGAGTGAGAGATGAAAATCATCGGAGAAAAGATCAACGGAACCCGCAAACGTGTTGCGCAAGCCATTGCCGAACGCGATCGAGACTATATCGCCGACCTCGCCAAACGGCAGGCAGAAGCCGGCGCAACCTGGCTGGATGTCAACGCTGGCACCCATCCTAGCCAAGAAGCGGATGACCTCTTGTGGCTGATCGAAGTCGTCCAGTCGGTGACCGATACACCGCTCTCCTTGGACAGCGCCAATCCCAAAGCCTTGCGCGCCGCCATTGGCGCCGTGCAGAAGACGCCGCTGATCAATTCCATCAGCGGCGAGCCGGAGCGGCTAGAGGGCATTTTGCCCATCGTTGCCGAGCACGGTTGCGATGTGATCGCCTTGGCGATGGACGCCAAGAAAGTTCCCGAAAGCAGCGAAAAACGCCTAGAAGTTATCCATCAGATCATGGCTGAAACCCGCCGCCACGGCGTTCCCGACGAACGGGTTTACATCGATCCGTTAGCGATGACCCTCTCCACCAACACCGACAGCGCCCTGATCGCCTTGGATACCATGCGCCGCGTGCGCCAAGAATATCCTGCTGCCCATTTGACCATCGGCTTGAGCAACATTTCCTTTGGCTTGCCCGCGCGCGCGTACATCAACCGCGTCTTTTTGGTCATGGCGATGGCTGCCGGCTTGGACAGCGCCATCCTCGATCCCTTGGATCGCGAAATTCAAGCCATGATCGTCACCGCCGAATTGCTCTTGGGCAAAGACAAACACTGCCTCAACTTCATCCGTGCCCACCGCAAAGGGATTTTCGAGCCGCCCAGCGGCTCTTAGATCAACCACCACCAGACCACCACCAAACCACCTGTTCAAAATTAGAAAGGAGAAAACATGTCCCAAGAACTGATCCAAGCCATAACCGAGATGCGCGAGGAGGACGCGCTCAAAATCACCCAAAAAATGCTCGATGAAGGCAAAGACCCCCTTGCCGTTTTAGAAGCCTGCCGCGTGGCAATGGAGGAGATCGGCAAACGCTTCGAAGCCGGCGATTGCTTCATCCCCGAACTGATCCTCGCCGGCGAAATGCTGCGCCAGGTCTCGGATTTGATCAAGCCTCGCCTGCAAAAAGAAGCCGCCCAGAAGAAGCACGGTAAAGTGGTCATCGGCACTGTCGAGGGCGATATTCACGACATCGCTAAAGACATCGTCGCCTTTATGCTGGACGTCAACGGCTTTGAAGTGACCGACCTCGGCGTGGATGTGCCGCCGGCGAAGTTCGTCGCATCCACCAAAGAGACCGGCGCCAAAGTGGTTGCCCTCAGCGGTTTTCTCACGCTGGCGTATGACCCGATGAAAGCTACCGTCGAAGCGCTCAAAGCAGCCGGGCTGAAGGATGTCAAGGTCATGATCGGCGGCGGGCAAATTGACGAGCAAATTCGCCAATTCACCGGCGCAGACGGCTGGGGGCGCGATGCGATGGCCGCGGTCAAGATGGCGAATGAGTGGTATGGAGTCAATTAAAAAAACGAAAGGAGAGAATCATGAGCCAGGAAGTTCAGTGGAATAAACTTTCTCCGCAGGAGAAATATGAAACCCGTTTCAAAGCCTGGATGGAAGCCGAGGGTGTGCCATTTGCCACCCCCGAAGCCAAACAGGCTTTTCAGCAGCGCGCTCAGATGCTCAAAGATGTCATCGAGTTAAAAAAACCCGTGCGCATTCCGGTTTGCCCGATCATTGGTTTCTATCCCTTTGCCTATGCCGGGATCACGGCAACGGAAGCTATGTACGATTACGACAAACTTGGCTATGCATTGAAGAAGTTTCATGCCGATTTCGTACCCGACTCACTGGCTGCCGCCCCAATTTACGGCCCGGGGGCAATTTTTGAACTAATGGACTACAAGCTCTACCGCTGGCCAGGGCATGGTGTGCC
>JAOAHK010000327.1 GCA_026415275.1 Anaerolineales bacterium | reverse complement strand
ACAAGGGATGGAGCGATTGTTCGGCGCTCCGCCGGGTTCACTCACCTTGCTCGACTTAGATGAGATCGCTTTGTGGTTTCTGCCCTCCTCGAACGAGAGAACCGAACCATCCTCATTTCCCGCGATCGCACCCGTGTCATCCATCTCAACAACCAAAAGGGAGAACCGTTTATGAGACTTTATTTACGCCTTGCGTGGAGAAATCTCTGGCGCCACCGCCGGCGCACGCTGATTATTGTCGTTGCTATGGGCTTAGGCTTAGCCCTAATGATGTGGTACGATGGGTTGGTCGCCGGCTTTGATCAAGCCATCTATGGGAATGCCATCAAAGTGCTGGGTGGCAATATCCAGGTGCATGCCGTTGGCTATCGCGCCAGCGCCGACCAAATCCCGTTGTTACCCCTCCCCGATGACCGGCGCATTGCCGAACAAGCCCGCGCTCATCCCCGCGTTCAAGCCGCCGTGCGCCGCTTGGTCACAGCCGGCCTGGCAAGCAGCCGCGAGGGGGCTTTTGCAGTAAACATTTTAGGGGTAGAACCGCAAGTCGAGATTGCCATCAACCTCGCTTGGCAAAATATTGTCGAGGGACGCGCCTTGCAGGAAGGAGATCAGGACGCGGTTTTTATCGGCAAGGGTTTAGCAGAGGCGATGGATATAAAGGCAGGCGACCGCATTACGCTGGTCGGACGGGCGCCCCATGACCAAATGCACCGCCGCACGATGACCGTGATCGGGGTTTATAGCTTGGGGTTGCCGGAAGTCGAAAAACGCACCGTTTACCTCACGCTTTCTGAAGCTCAAACGCTCTACGATTTACGCGATCAGGTGACAGAAGTTGCCATTTTTCTAAAGCAATTAGGCGAAGAAGATATGGTGATAGCCGATCTGTCTGCTTCTTTTCCGAATGTGGAGATCGACACTTGGCGTACCTATTTTCCTGAGTTAGAAAGCGCCCTCGGCACGAAAACGGCTGTGATGAACGTTTTTAGCGTGATTATTCTATTAATCGCTGCAATTGGCGTACTAAACTTGTTGCTTATGGCAGTCTATGAACGTCAGCGCGAAATCGGCATTCTGGCTTCGCTTGGCTTCCGCCCTGCCCAAATTTCTTTGCTTTTTATCCTCGAAGGCGTCTTATATGGGCTTGTGGGAGTAGTTGTGGGGTTTGCGTTAGGCTTACTCATAAACGGCGTGCTTCGACAAGTGGGTTTAGATTATAGTCAGTTTGCGAATCTCAGCGAGTATATGGCGCTGGTAGGCAGCCGCATTTATCCTGAGTGGGGTTTGGATAAATTTATTCCTCGCGCCTTGACAGTTGCGATTATCGCCGCTTTAGCTGCCTTTTATCCGGCATACCAAGCCGCCCGCCGCGAGCCAGCGACAGCTTTGCATACGGATTGAGGTGTAGGATGAGAAACTTTCTAAAAATTGCTTTCCGCAACATTGGACGCAATCGACGGCGTTCTTTCTTCTCCGCTTTGGCTTTGGGTTTGGGTTTTGCTTTGCTCCTACTGATGGCCGCTTTTGTGCGTGGCGAAATGGAAAGCGCGCTACAGGCATCCATCCGTCTCCACAGCGGGCATTTGCAACTGCGCGCTGCCTCGTATGACGAGGATAAAAACAGCCTGAAGTGGGAAGACTTGGTTAAGGACCCGCTGGCGTTGACCACACAAATTAAAGCCTTGCCGGACGTAAAAGATGCTACACCGCGCTTGATAGCCGGCGGCATCGCTGTTGCCCGTAACCAATCCGCCGGCGTGCGAGTGATGGGCATCGAACCGGAGGCTCTCGCCAACGAGCCCTATCGTTTGGGCCTCATCCAAGGCAGCTATCTTACTGCGGACGATCGGGACGGGTTGCTGATCGGCAAGCCTTTGGCGGAGAAACTTCACCTGCAAGTGGGAGACTACCTTTCCTTGTCAGTAAACACCTCCAATGGCGATGTGGATGAACAACGCTTTACCGTGCGCGGTATCTACTCTACCCAAACGTATGCTTTCGACAGTGCAACCGTGTTGCTGCCTTTGGCAAAAGCCCAGGCGATCACCCGCACCGAGAATTACGCCAGCCTGATCTTTGTCCTGCTGACCAATATGGACGAGGCGGCAACAATCCGAGCCAGCCTTGCCAACCTTCCCTATCAGATTTTAGACTGGCAGGAAATGAACACGATGGTCGTCCAATTTGAGGAAATGGCGAATGCCTACATGTCGATCTTTTACCTGATCGTATTGGCGATTACGGCCTCGGTCATCATCAACACCCTGATCATGGCTGTCTTCGAGCGCACGCGCGAGATCGGAATCCTGGCTGCCATTGGCTGGCGGAGCCGAGAAATCCTGAGCCTATTCCTGTACGAAACCGGCCTACTGACCGCAGGAGGGATTCTCATTGGGCTTGTGCTGGGTTTAGCAGTGGTAGGTTATTTTTCCACGCACGGCCTTTACATTGCAAATATGGGAATGAGCGGAATGTTGATTGGTGACATGCTTTACACCAAATTAACCATAAGCGACACAGCGCGGTTGATGCTCATCACTATTGTCATCACCCTATTAGCCGGTTTATATCCGGCCATCCTTGCTGCCCGTTTAGAGCCGGTGGATGCCTTACGCGGCGGCAAACATACCTAAGGAGCTACCTATGGAACTCATCAAAGTTGAGAACGTCTCTCGAATCTACCGCATTGGCGAAGTCCAAACGCACGCCTTACGCGATGTGAGCTTGACCATTGAACGCGGTGAATTTACTGCACTGGTGGGTCCCTCGGGGTCGGGGAAGACCACCTTGCTTCAAATCCTCGGCTGTCTCGACCAACCCACCAGCGGAAGGGTGTGGATCGATGGCAAGGAAGTCAGCAGTTTGAACCGCAACCAACGCGCCGACATTCGGCGGGGCAGTATCGGTTTCATCTTCCAATTTTTTGCTCTCATCCCTACGCTGACCGCTTACGAAAATGTTGAGATGCCTTTACTACTCAATGGCATGGGGGCGGCAGAACGTCGCCAGCGAGTTCTGGAACTTTTGGCTGCGGTGGGGATGAGTGAGCGAGCGGACCACCGCCCAAATCAATTGAGCGGCGGCGAGCAGCAACGCGTTGCCGTAGCGCGTGCATTAGCGCCGCGACCGGTGATGATCCTCGCCGATGAGCCAACAGCCAATTTGGACACCGAAAACGGCAGACAGGTGATGGAGATCATGCAACGGCTCAATCAAGAGACAGGTACGACTTTTATCTTTGCCACCCATGATCCGCGCCTGTTCGGCTATGCCCGCCGTACAATTGTCCTGCGCGATGGACAAGTGGTCGAAAATTCAAAAGAATCCAATCCGTAAGAAGTTAACTATGAAACGATTTGGTCTTCACTGCCGTTCTCTTTTGCCGCAATGTCTCCTTGCGCTCTGGCTGCTTACCGCCTGTACTGCCAAAGCCACTCCGCTCCCAACGCCGAC
>JAOAHK010000326.1 GCA_026415275.1 Anaerolineales bacterium | reverse complement strand
GGAAGCCTTACAAGAGGTCCACTTGGCGATTGTTGGCAGGACTGGGACTCCGAAACAGCAACTAGCTTGGCAGATGCGCCGCGACCCGCACCGCCCCGATGAAGAAACCTTAACACCGATCTTGATTATCGACTATGAAGGGGATGATGCTACCCTGAAAACGGCTTTAGATGTGGATTTATTGATCTTGTTGGTGCCAGCAGAGATACAGGACGCCACAATCGAACAAAAATTGGCGCAAAAATGGGTGGACAGTGGTCGGAAACTATTGCTTATTGTATGCCTCACTGAGCAAACCAATCTCGTCGCTCAGACTCTAAACCGAGACCTTTGGCTGGGTATAGGGAAACAACGCCTTCTCTTTGGGGATTTGCACGATCCGACCTTTTTGCTCGGTCAATTCGTTCCCGCCGTCCTAGAAGCGATTCCTCACAAGCAACTTGCCCTTGGTCGGCAATTCCCCTTATTTCGCGAGCAGATCAGTCGCCAATTAATCAGCGAGGGCTGTCTGACCAACGCTACATACGCCTTTAGTACCGGGCTTGCTGAAATTGTCCCTGGCTTGAATATCCCTCTGAATGTCGCCGATGTGGTAGTGCTGACGAAAAACCAAGCCTTTATGGTATATCGTTTGGGTTTAGTTTTAGGTTTATCCACACGTTGGCAGGATTATGTGTCCGAATTCGGCGGGGTATTGGGCAGCGGCTTTTTCTGGAGGCAGGTTGCGCGCCAGTTGATCGGCTTGATCCCTGCTTGGGGCATCATCCCTAAAGTGGCTATCGCTTACGCTGGGACGTACGTTGTTGGGCGGGTGATCTTACAATGGTATCTGACCGGAAAGAAACTAACCCCGCAACAAATGCGTCAATTGTACACCGAAGCCTTCCAAAAAGGGAAAGCATGGGCAAAGACTATGCTCGAGAAAGTCCCCAAACCGCTTTTATTGCGGCGCAAGCCACAAGTAAAAGAGCTTGCCTTACCCTCTGAACCCCAATCGACAACGAAAGAATGCCCAAATTGTGGCCGGCGCAACGATCGAGAAGCTCGCTTTTGCCAATACTGCGGAATAGCCCTCGATGATGCTCAGGCTGCGGATCAGTCCTGATCGTATTCTTCGAAGATGACGTAATCTTTGCCGCTGAGTTTCTCGTGAATTTTGCTCAAAATCGTCTCCAGATGCTGCGGTTCAGAGACATAGTTGAGATCGCCGGTGGATATGGTCAAAACGGGACAAAGGCTGAACGCAGCGATCCACTCTTCATAGAGCGTGTTGAGCTGACGTAAATAATCGGGGCTAATGCGCCGTTCGTAATCCCGCCCACGCTGGACAATGCGATCGTGCAGAACTTTTACCGGTGCGCGCAGATAAATCAACAGGTCTGGCGCTGGTAGCGATTCACATAAAACCTGATAGAGTTCGTTGTAAGTATCATAATCGCGCTGGTTAATAAAACCTTGCAGGTAAAGGTTGCGGGCAAAGACTTCCGCGTCCTCATAAACCGTACGATCTTGTAAGACCGAGCTTGGATATAGAGAAAGCTGCCGATGAGCGCGCAAGCGTTGGATCAGAAAGAAAATTTGGGAATGGAATGCCCATTGGCGCATATCTTGGTAAAAATCAGCGAGATAAGGGTTTTCGGCAACCGGTTCAAAAAAAGCTTTCCAACCTAAGCGTTGGCTGAGCAAACGCACTAAGGTAGACTTCCCCACGCCAATATTTCCAGCGACTGCAATAAAACGCTTCATTTTGGCTTATCCTTCCTTGACCAAAAAAGCGATGGAATGTCCTTCCGGAGTATCCATAATTAAGTCTAAGCGGTAGTTGGGGCGAAAGTCTTGCACATCAATCAATCGCAAACAGGTGGGGATCTCCACTCGCTGATCGAGAAACCGATGAATGCAACTGGTTGTATGGTAGAAAAAGGCTTTATTAAAAACCACGCCGGGATCTTTGAGATGGATCGCCAAAGGATAAATCTGCGATTCGAGCAAATCCTGGAAAAAATGTGTTCCATAAGATGGCTCTGGCTCTGCACCGAAACCTTCCCCGGTTAGTTCCACGAGGGCGCGGGCGTGATAGATATCACCATAGCCAACCATGACACCCAAATCAGGAGTGGAGGTGCCCCAGCGACCAGGTCCAACACAAATAAAATTCTCACCTGCCAAAGCCTGATTGAGACGCGAGATTGCCCAACGCAATTTGGCATGGTCAGCAGAGGATGGTAATGCAAAATACTCTCGCGGTGAGACGAAGAGGACGTAGCGGATGTCACTGATGTACCCCCGCGGGGCCATGCGCGGCGTTGAGAAAACAATATCTCCTTCTGAGATAGTCTCTGGAAGTTTCCGCATCTCGTCTTTAATTGAGCTTTGAGGCCGACATTGCAGAATAACAATTTGGGCATCCACCTGACCGGTCTCTTGTTCCCGAATTTGCAGTGCAAATTCAAGGTCGATGGGGGAATGATACTGTTCTTGCAAGATCTGCAACAGGCGCGACATGCGTTGTGCTATCCGTGAACGGCGAAAAAGCTCGTCGAACGTGATGACGAGGTTATGAATAGGCAAATCGCGAATGATACTGCGCAAAGAGACCAAATACCCCCCTTCGTCAATTTGAGCAATATATCTCAGAGGGGGATAATCATAACGAAGAACCACAGTGATGGGTAAGGTCTTGAACGAATTTGCGTTTAGGTCAAGGACATCCACAGATTTCTGCGAATAGATCACGGTATCGCGCAAATTCGATTCAGGATGTAAGGTCGGATGGCTCAGGGCAACTAGGCGAGGATAATCATTCCCAATACGTTCAACTGCGCGAGTGCCCAATCCCCATACCAAGCGCAAGAAGCCATCTTCACGGCGGATGTGCGGCGACCAGCGATAGATATTTTGACTGTAGGCTACGCCCGCAGCGTGAGGCAAATAGTAATCCCCAAATCGCTCCCCTTCCACAATTTGTAAAAGAATAGCCATCCGCTCGTCGTAATCCTGTAAGCCTTTGGCGCGGCGATAGAGCAATGCATCTGGATTAAAAATTGAAGCATAAACGCGAATGATCGCCTTGCAGAGAACCTCCAAATTTTCATCCAAACTGCCCTGATTGGGACAAAAATGGCTTTCATACTTCCCTGCAAAGGAAGTGCCAAAGTTGTCCTCCAACAAACTCGAGGAACGCACAATCAACGGCCGCTTTCCTAATTTTCTCAAGATTGCCGACAAGCGTTCGACAATATCTGGGGGCAATTGCCCCTTGAGAAATTCAGCTTGAAGAACAGGAAACTCCGCATAAATCTCTTGATCGCTTTTGTATTTTTGATCCATCCAGCAAGTGAGATGGTTGAGAGAAAAGAAATCGTACATCACATTTGCGCCAATAAAATAGGATGCTGGCAAACGAATATTCTGCTGAATGTCTTCATCGCCAACAGAGCGCAGAATTCGGGCAGCCAACAGCATCCC
>JAOAHK010000325.1 GCA_026415275.1 Anaerolineales bacterium | reverse complement strand
CACCAACACTGACCGTCGTGTACAACGCGTGCGCCGTGCCCTCCCGCCACAGGGGCGAGCGCGGGCAGATTGGGAGATCCTCTGCGATCTGGCAAAACGCATTGAGGGCAAGCTCGGGCGAACGCAGAGTGCTTACTGGGATTACAGACATCCTTCTGAAATCATGGACGAAATTCGGCGCGGCGTCCCCGAATATGCAGGCGTCACTTACGAACGTCTGGACAGAGAATACGGCTTGCAGACCCCCGTTTGGGATGAAACACATCCCGGCACGCCATTTCTGTTTGCCGAGAGCTTCCCGCGCGGGCGAGGCAAATTCCACCCGTTGGAATACGTGGAAAACGCCGAAATGCCCGATGAGGAATATCCCTTTGTGCTGAGCACTGGACGGGTGTTAGAACATTGGCATGGGGGAACAATGACGCGTCATTCGTGGATGGACGACCTCTACCCTGAGCCCCTATTGGAAATCCACCCTCACGATGCCAGTAGTTTGGGTATCGAGAACGGCGAGGCCGTGCGGGTGACCTCGCGGCGGGCTTCGATCGTATTGCGCGCTCATGTCACCGAGAAGACCAACCGCGGTGTAGTCTTTATCCCCTTCCACTTCCACGAAGCAGCAGCCAATCTACTCACTCATGATTACCTCGACCCGCAAGCCAAAATTCCCGAATATAAAGCTGCTGTGGTGCGGGTGAGTAAAGCCCGCGCAGAAGAGCTGGCTGGCCGACCTGAACCGCAGCCGCGCGGGCGCCATTAAAAAAACCAATTGGGCATCACTATGACTTAAAATCTCCGCAGCTCCTTTTCACAACCGATTCTGGAACGGTCAGGTGGCTGGAAAATATGCAAATTATCGTTATTTGCAGTATGACATCTTTCATTGACAGGGGTAATTAAGTATGTGAAAATAGGCACAGATTGTTGGTTGATTGTTCGGTAGGGGTAAATCACATAACTTGGTATCAAAGGCATCTTAGTGGTAACATCGCATCTACACAACATTCTGATCGACTTGTAGAAATACACAGAAAGGAGGGCTGTTTTTCCGATACAAGCTAGACGATCAGCGAAATTTCTACCTTACTACATCTTGTTCTATGGTTGAGTAAGTATTATGCTACTTTTCCTTCTCAGATTGTCGCGGTGTCAAGGGGGGTTAGGTTGATGAATGGTTCATCAACTGTCCAGTATGATTCCCCTTCTCAAGGAGTATCGCACAACCAATGAAACTGGAATGGACCCCACCCGAAAATTGGATACGGATCAAGACCATTGACGCCCACACCGCAGGCGAACCCCTCCGAGTGATCGTTGAAGGCTTTCCACCCGTTCCAAAAGGCACCATTCTCGAAAAACGGCGCTTCATCAAAGAAAATTTCGATTCGATCCGGACGGCTTTAATGTGGGAACCGCGCGGTCATGCTGATATGTACGGAGCGCTGATTACCGAACCGTCTTTCGACGAAAACGATATTGGGGTAATTTTCATGCACAATGAAGGTTATAGCACAATGTGCGGGCATGGGATCATTGGTCTAGGGGTGGTGCTGCTTGACTGTGGCTTGATCCAAAAAGAAGATGACCCTGCAGTCATAAAAATCGAAGCACCCGCCGGTTTGATCACCGCGTATGCCTATCGCGAAAACGGACGGGTGCACACCGTAGCCTTTCACAATGTACCTTCGTTTGTCTATCTGGCGGACCAAACGGTGCAGGTGGCGGGTGTGGGAGAGGTGCGCTACGATATTGCCTTTGGCGGCGCTTTTTACGCCTTTGTGCAAGCTGAAGAACTAGGAGTGGGTTTAGAAGCCAAAGACTTTCGCACCTTGATCGACCTCGGCATGCGCATCAAACACGCCGTCATGGAAGCTGTTCCGATCAAACACCCATTCGAGGAAGATTTGAGCTTTCTCTATGGCACAATCTTTGTCGGAAAGCCCCTAGAAGCGGGTCATCACANCCGCAACGTGTGCATCTTTGCTGAGGGGGAAGTGGATCGTTCGCCAACTGGCACTGGCGTCAGCGCCCGCTTGGCTCTCCATTACGCAAAACAAGAGATTACCGTCGGGCAACCAATTACCATAGAAAGCATCATTGGTACAACCTTTACGGGTAAGGTGGTACAGACGGTTCAATACGGACCTTATCAGGCGGTCATTCCAGAGGTTTCTGGTAGTGCATCCATTGTGGGGTTGTGTGAATGGCTGATCGACCCCCAAGACTCTCTGCGGCATGGTTTCATCCTGCGCTAATTTATTGAGCAGCAGATGAACAATCCTATCTTTATCCCCAATGTTCAAAAGGAGTAGAAGTATGAAGAGAATTTCTAGCATCGTGTTTGTCCTCGTCTTGACCCTCTCGTTGGTTTTGGCGGCCTGCCAGCAAAAGCCGGCTGAGCCGCAGACCATCCAGATCGGTTTGCAAGCCCCCTTGACTGGCGACTTTGCCGCCGAAGGTCAGTGGGCGAAGCAATCGGTCGAGGTTGCCCAAGAGCTGATCAACAAAAAGGGCGGCGTGTTGGGCAAACAAATCGAAATCATCGTTGCCGATGACGCTTCCAACCCCAAGGATAGCGCCTTGGCAGCCCAGAAATTGATCTCGCAAGGCTTGAAAGAAGTGATTGCCTCCTACGGCTCTTCGGTCACTGCTCCGGCAGCCGACCTTTATGATGCCAACAAAGTGGTCTCAGTTGGCTATGGCTGCACTGCTGTTCGCCTGACCATGGAGAAACAACGCCCCTATTTCTTCCGCACCGCTGGACGAGATGACACACAATCCGAGTTCTTCGCCAAATTCGCCGTTGAAGTGCTAGGTGCCAAGCGCATCGCCATCATGCACGACAACCAAGATTACGGCCGTGGCGTTGCCGAAGATGCCAAGAAGTTCCTCCAACCCTACATTGATGCCGGGAAAGCGGAATTGGTCTATTACGATGCCATCACCCCGGGCGAGAGCGACTACTCCGCTGTGGTTAGCCAGATTAAGGAAATCAATCCTGATGTCTGGTTCTTCACTGCGTATTATCCCGAAGCTGCGCTGTTGCTGAAACAAGCTCGCCAAGCCGGCTACACAGGGCTCTTTGTGGGCAACAACTCGGTGCCGACTCCCGAATTCGAGAAGATCGCCGGGGTAGACGTGATCAAAGGCTCGATTCATCTCAACGAGCCCATGCCGCAATTCCTGAGCTATCCAGAATCCATTGAATTCATGGATGCTTACAAGGCGAAATACAACGAATTGCCTGGCTCCATTTGGGCAGTCTATGCAGCCGATGCGTTAAATGCCCTGGTTGCCGCCATTGCCAAGGCTGGCACAACCGACCCCGACGCAGTGGCGCAGGCTATGCGCACCATGACCGATGTAAAAGGCATCACTGGGCCTTTGATGTTCACCGAGCGCGGTGACCGCAAGGATATCCCGTACTATGCCTATATCTACAACTGTCTCTTATACACATCTCCGAGCCCACG
>JAOAHK010000324.1 GCA_026415275.1 Anaerolineales bacterium | reverse complement strand
CCCTTGATGGAAGTGGGAGTGATCGGTTGATGATTCATTTTTGGTAAAGGTAACAAAGAACCTATAAACCGTCAATAAGATTTGACAGAATCAAGTAACGCGGTATAATTTTACCACTCTGGCCCGTTAGCTCAAGCCGGTAGAGCAGCTGACTCTTAATCAGTTGGTTGCAGGTTCGAGTCCTGCACGGGTCACCTTATGTGGGCAGTAATCGAAGTAAGATGTTCACATCTGCAATAACTTCGTCTGCTCCGGCTGCCCAAAGTTCCCTTTCCTCCCCAAACCCACTTAAGACCCCAATGGCTTGAGCTCCGGCGTTCTTCCCAGCTAGGATGTCTGCGGTTGTGTCCCCCACCATTACACATTCAGAAGGATTGACCCTGAGTTGTTGTGCAACCAACTTGATCGGATCCGGATAGGGTTTGCTGTGTAAAGTTGTCTCGCAGCTAGCCCAACACTGGATTATGGTGGATAACCCAAGTTGGCTGATAAAGGATTGGGTTAGGTGACTGTCTCGCGCACTGATGATTGCAATGGCGTAATGTTTGGAGAGTGTCGTGATTGTATCGATGACTCCGTTGATAGGTTTCCAGATTGTCTCCCCTCTTCTCTTTCCGCTGATGACTTTATGTTGGATGCGAAAGAACCAATCATCCAAGCCGAATCGATCCAGGTAATATAGCATCTGATTTGCGGGTGTCTCAATCGCCATCAGTATTTTTCGAGCTGCTCGCAGCCGACTTTGAGAGGAGAAAAACGGATATGGAAGGGGAATAATCTTTGCCAGTTTCTCCACCATTGCATCGTCTGTATCTGCTAGTGTGCCATCGATGTCAAAACAAATCACCTTGATCTTTGTTGGGTTGAGAGGCATCTCACTGAGTCCCTAAAATCCAGAGAATCATTACTGTAAAACCGCTCAGGCAACAACAACAGCTTGTGAAACACAGGACGGCGCAGGAAATGAGAGCAGGTTTCCAACGAATTTCGGCGGGCAAAGATGACTCTACCATAACCTTGATTGTAATCGACAAAATCGAAGTTAGATATACATTGGCAACTATTTGTTAGGGAAAGCGTATATGAAAATGAAAATGACACGAAAAGGAGCTTAAGATGTTGAAGTTACAAAAAATTTGTCTTTTGTCGGCCTTGCTGATACTCATGTTTATAGGTTCTCTATGTTTGCCCTCTAGAGCTTTGGCTGTGGAGACAGATCCGGATGGACAGGTTGAGAAAGGACAGGTGATCGATGATGACTTGTTCTTAAGCGGTGAACGTGTGGTCGTGGATGGTGTTGTCAAAGGGGATTTTTATGCAACAGCAAACACGATTATCATCAATGGTGTGGTGCATGGTAGTGCTTTTCTTGCTGCCCAAACGATTAAGGTCAATGGAACCGTGAAAGGGAGCTTGTATGGAGCATCTCAATCAATCGAGTTGGGGGAGGAAGCCCAAATTGAACGCAACCTTTTTTACGCAGGTTTTGCGCTTCAAACTATGCCTGGCTCGCAGATTGGAAAAGATGCCTTGTTTACGGGTTACCAAGCCGTCCTCGATGGCACGATTCAGCGCGATGTTCGAGCCTCGGTTGGAGCATTAGAAATCAGTGGGGAAATTGGCCGGAATGTAGAGGTAACGGTTGGCGATCCCGAAGAGGGTCAAACCCGCCCAATGCCGTTTTACACTGCTCCCGGAGCTCCGGCGATGATTCCTTCTGGATTGCGAATCAAAGAGACGGCTAAAATTGGTGGCACCTTGAGGTATAGCAGCGTAAAAGAACAATCTCAGGGCATTCAGAGCAAACCTCAGGGTGAAGTCATCTTTACACCCATCGAAACGAAAGATAGGCAAACGAAGCGTGGAATAGAAAGGGAAAGTCTGCCTTATGTTGCGGGTAAGTATGTGTTAAACCGTGTCCAAGAAATTGTTACCTTGTTTTTAATTGGTCTTTTGGGGGTTTGGTTACTTCCGCAACACCTTCAGGGTTGGAAAGATCGGATAAAATCTGAACCGCTTGCCTCGGGTTTGAATGGCTTGTTAACGATTGTGGTTGGGTATGTTGGTGCTGGCCTGATTGCCTTAGTGCTTTTGGCGGTTGGTATCTTTATTGGTGTATTGACTCTAGGGGGCTTAAGCAGAGCTGTTTTGGGGATTGGCTTTTCAAGCCTAGGGTTGGCATTGGCAGTTTTTACTCTTGTTGTGACCTATGTGAGCAAAATATTGGTCTCGTTATGGGTTGGAGAGTGGACAGTGAGACGCATTGCACCGCAGGCGGCGAATAAAATTCTTCTTAGCCTGCTCGTTGGAATTTTGATTTATGTATTTGTCCGCTCAATTCCCATTTTGGGTTGGGTAGTGGGATTAGTTGCAACTTTAGTTGGTGTTGGTGCGATTTACCTAGTGCTGCGAGAGCGCATTTTGCCTCCGCAGAAACCGGTAAGCAACAGCGGAGTGGTCGCTTCTGGGGTTTGATCCAAGCTTTAGATGCGCGATAAACGGATTTATGTATTCAGTACAAGGGTGCAGGGCGACCAGCAATCTGGGAAAACCCACAAAATCGCCCTTGCCCCTTTTTTCTGATTAGGGTAGGATATAAAGAATGAGAGACAATATCCTTATTTGGCTTGGATTTGGCGATTTCGTTACCCTATTCTTGCTAACGGTTGTGGGGTTTGCCTCTCATCAAGAATTGAACACAGCCGGCTGGCGTTTGTTAACCACGTTCTTGCCGCTGTGTGTGGCGTGGCTTTTGAGTGCACCGATGGTTCGCCTTTATCATCGAGAGATTTATGCCTCTCCCGAGCAACTGTGGAGGTCAGTCTGGGCAATGTTGCTAGCAGGACCACTGGCTGCCTTTCTGCGTGGATTGTGGTTGAATCGACCGATTCTGCCGGTTTTTGTTCTGGTCATAACTGCATCTGGGATGCTGGGTATGCTCGTTTGGCGTTTTATGTTCTGGTTCTTGATTGCCCGTCAAATAAAGAAAACGGATGGATGAGCAAGGGCTAATTTGCGAGGCTCAAAAGGGCGATTTGGAAGCTTTCAACCGCTTGGTCTTATGTTATCAAGACGCAATCTATTCTCACGCCTATCGAATGCTGGGTGATGAAAGCGCCGCCGATGATGCAACCCAAGAAGCATTCATCGCCGCTTACCAGGCAATAAAGACTTTTCGTGGGGGATCCTTTCGAGCTTGGTTGTTTCGAATTGTAACCAATCAATGCTACGATGAACTTCGGCGTCGAAAACGTAAACCGACGGCTCCCCTCGAGCCTCTAACCGCTGACGACGAGGAAGTCGAATCACCAAAGTGGATCGCTGATAACTCAAACTCACCTGAAGAGGTGGCCGATCAGGAAGCTCTTAAGGAGGCGATTCAGAAGTGCCTCAATGGATTACCTCAAGAGTTTCGCAGCGTTGTCCTTCTGGTTGATGTACAGGGGATGGACTACGCAGAGGCTGCGCAAGCGTTAGGT
>JAOAHK010000323.1 GCA_026415275.1 Anaerolineales bacterium | reverse complement strand
AAGAATTCCATAGTGATCACAAAGCTGGCGCACGCCTTGTAAATAACCGGCGGGTGGAATGATGATGCCGTTGGTTCCAGTCACTGTTTCGATGAGGATCGCTGCGATGGTTTGGGGACCCTCATATTGAATGATTTCCTCCAAGTGATTCAGGTAATCCAGCGAAAACTCTTCTTCTGAAATTCGCGGGTTGGTGCGGTGAAAGGTGGAACGATAACGATAGGGATCGAGGAAATGAACGACACCGCTCATCAGGTTGGGCTCCCAGGCAAGGCGGCGTGGGTCGCCGGTGGCAGCCATTGCCCCAGCGGTTGCACCGTGGTAGGAACGATAACGGGCAAGAATTTTGTGCTTGCCAGTGAAAGCCCGGGCGAGCTTAATGGCATTCTCGTTGGCATCTGCTCCACCCAGCGTGAACAGGAAACGATTGAGATCGCCAGGCGTAATTTCGGCTAGCAATTTACCTAGCAAGGCGCGCGGTTTGGAAGCCATCGAAGGAGCAACGTAGGGCAATTCCTGCGCTTGCTGGATGATGGCATTGATGATCCGCTCATCTCCGTGCCCGATGTTGACGCACATGGTCATCGAGTTGAAGTCTAGATAACGCTTGCCATGGATATCCCAAAAATATACTCCCTTAGCCTGTTTTACCGGGATGGGAGAAATATGTCCCTGAGCGGACCACGTCCAAAAGGTGTGCCGCAGGCTGAGGGGGAGAATGTCCTCGTCTTTGAGTTCGAGCATTTCAACTCCTCTTAAACAACTGGAAGTTTCTTTTTGCAATCGTAACACAAAAGAGAGGGAATTTGCCAATTCGCGCAAGGGAAGGTTGGGAAATTCAAACCAAAATATCCTTCCTGTTTTTTTTTTGATTCTGTCATTCAAATGTCATTTGGATTTGCTACAAAAATAGAAAAACAAATTGATTTTTATAAATCAGATCAGCTATTTCTTAAGGAGGAAGATGATGAAAACGGAGAGATTGATTTCGATTGTGTTGTTTGCCGTCCTTTGTTTCGCTACGAGCCATGCGGTCGGCAAAGGGGCAGCCGTGCCTATCGATTCAGGGATTCAGCCGACGACCAATTGGAATACCTTTTTGGGGGGGAATGGCGTCGATCAGGCAAGTGGGATTTGTCGTGACGATAATGGAAATAGTTATGTCGTCGGCACAAGCAGCGCAGAATGGGGTGGGGATCAGATCAAAAATCCCTATGCTGGGGGAAAAGACGCCTTTCTCGCCAAAGTGGATGCGGAGGGAAACTTGCAGTGGGTGACCTTTCTGGGCAGCGGCGCAGACGATGAAGGAAATGCCTTAGATTGCTATCATTCTAGCCTATATGTCGCTGGTACTAGTGGGGCTAGTTGGGGAACAACCATCAGACGCAATTATTCTGGTGGCAAAGACGGTTTCCTTGCTAAGTTCAACACTGATGGCGATTTGGCATGGAATGCCTTCCTAGGAGGAAGTGGCGATGACGAGGCAAAAGATGTGGTCAAAACGAGCTTAGATTGGACATATCTTGTAGGTTCTAGCACCGCCGCATGGGGAAATAACATTGTCCGAAATTATGCTGCCGGAAAAGATGGATACCTCGTCCGTATTGAGGAAAACGGCTCTATCGCTTGGATTACTTTTTTAGGTGGTACGGGGACAGATGAAGCTAATCAACTCGATGTCACATTTGTGGGAACGACTGCAATATTCAACGTAGTTGGATCCAGTAATGCCACTTGGGGCTCACCGTTTGGCTCGTTTGTTCATCGTGGCAAATGGGACGCATTTTTCTTCATACAGACGGCTGGAACTTACTTTACAAATTTATTCTTAGGCGGGCCCGGAGACGATTTCGGGACTTCTATCAAAGTTGCCGACACAATTTATATTGGCGGGGATAGTGATGCTGATTGGGGATGGGCATCCCCAAAACGTAGTTTCACCCAAGGCAAAGACGCTTTTGTTGCCAATATCACGCTCAGTGGCTTGAATTGGTTTACTTTTTTGGGCGGGAATGGGATGGATAAAACGGAGTATCTTGACCTTGCTTCGATTGAAAGCGAGGGTACCAATGTTTTTGCAATGGGTTCCAGCGATCTCTCCTGGGGAACACCGCTGCCGCCTTTCACTCACCAAGGAGGACGGGATGCCTTTGCAGCCATGTTGAGCACCGGCGGAGATTTGATCCTAAGTGGTTTCTACGGTGGGAGTGGAGATGATGAGCTCCGCAAGGCAATCTCTAGCGGGCATGGAAGTTACTATGTGGTCGGTAGCAGCACTGCCACGTGGGGAACGCCCAAACGGCCTTTTTCTGCTAATCTGGATGCTTTTGTCGCCGATGTAGCCTTGCAGACGTTGTTAAATGTCAAGCGGATTTATCTACCTTTGGTGGTAAGGTAGTCTTGTTTTGCGTATTCCTAAACTGCTGCTAATCGAAGGCATCTGCCCCTGCGTTTCGGGCGGACGGGGACGTCCGCCCTCCGTTACCCTTGTCTCAGTTTGTGTCAACCGCAATGGCAGGCGTCTGCGCCTGCAAACATGGCGTCAACGAATGGGCTGCGAATAAACGAATGTTTTGCCGAACGCAGTGAGGCATCTTTAGGAAACACCTCTCCTCCGAACTCGTTACTCGTAAAGTAAACCCCGAAATCCACGATTAAAAACTCTAAACTTCAAGGGTTAAAGGATTGAGAACTTTGACAATTCTAAAAATTAATCCTTGCAAAACCTTGACAAATTGGATGATCTATGTATAATTTTCCGTAGTTAGACAATAACTAGACAATATATAAAAAGGAGTTTGCCATGAACAAAATCGTTTCCCTACTTGCCTCGCTAGTCGTTCTAAGCCTTGTTTTAGTTGCCTGCGCTCCGGCAGCTACGCCGATGCCGGAACCAACTGCAACACCAATGCCTGAGCCCACTGCGACCCCTATGCCAACCCCCACTGAAGCTCCCAAGACCATTGTTGACATTGCTGTTGCAGATGGACGTTTCAACACTTTGGTTCAAGCTGTCCAAGCCGCTGGGTTAGCCGAGACCCTAGCTGGCGAAGGCCCCTTCACCGTCTTTGCACCCACAGACGATGCCTTTGCCAAGCTTCCTGCTGGCACAATCGAAGCCCTCTTGGCTGATCCGGAGCAATTGAAGAATATTTTGCTCTACCATGTTGTTTCGGGTAAGGTGATGTCCGATCAGGCTAAGACCCTTTCGGAAGCCGAAATGTTGAATGGTGAGAAAGTATCCATCAAAGCCGACATGGATAAGCTGATGATCAATGACAGCCAAGTCGTGCTTGCCGACATCGAAGCATCCAATGGTGTCATTCACGTGATCGATACTGTCCTTCTGCCACCTCAAAAGGCAACCATCGTTGACATTGCCAAAGAGGATGGACGCTTTACAACTCTGCTTGCCGCCGTTGAAGCTGCTGGCTTAGTGGATACGTTGAATGGCGAGGGCCCCTTCACGGTCTTTGCTC
>JAOAHK010000322.1 GCA_026415275.1 Anaerolineales bacterium | reverse complement strand
CCATTAGGATGGCGTGGGGCATCCGCACGCCATGCACAATGGTTTGATAGGCTGTGGGAATATCCGACAAATCGAGCGGCACAATAAGGGCAGCCAATAAACGTGCCATCGTCTGAGGTGGAATCCACACTGCACCTACAGTCACACTGAAGAACAACGCCAAGACCAATGCCAGACCATTGACAAGATACGGTTGTGTGTTCCAGAATTGCGTGGCGGATGTAGTTTTCAGCAAAGAAATACTCCGTTTACTGAAACCGGTCGGGGTGAAATAATTTTGCCAGGGCTTCCAACCCATCGACCAAGCGTGGTCCGGGACGGCTGACGATGTTGTCATCAAATGGGTAGACCCGCTGATTTTTCACTGCGCTCAGCTCTCCCCAACCAGGCCGAGCTGCCACCGATTCGACTGTTACACCGCCCCATATTGCATCGCCAAGCAAGATCAAATCGGGATCGCGACGCAAGATCTCCTCAAGGCTTACTTGCACCCATTCACCCTGCAATTCGTGTCCGAAGTTAATGCCGCCAGCTTTGGTAATCAACATATCGATAAACGTATTCGGCCCGGCAGTCCAAGGGGCATTCGGATCGGTACCATCGATCTCATAAAAAACCAATGGGCGTTGCTCAATGCCGCCCAATTTCTCTTCTACGCTTTGAACGCGTAGTTTTAGTTCGGCAATTAAGTCTTCCGCTTGCTGCGTTTTATCGGTGAGGATACCAACCGTGGTGAGATTGTTGTAGAGATCCTCAAATTGGAGCGGGTTTGGCAAGACAAAGACTGTCAAGCCTAAATCCCGCAAGCCTTGTACTTGTTCCGCTGCCGTAAGTGGGGAAGCGAGAACAAGGTCGGGTTGCAGAGCCACAATCGTCTCTGTGTCTAAATTACCAAATCCGCCACCTACATCCTTAATTTGCAGCGCTTCGGGAGGGTAGTCCGAAAAGGAGTCGCGTCCTACAATTTGGCTACCAGCTCCAAGCGCAAAGAGAATCTCAGTGTTGGAGGGGGCTAACGAGACAATGCGCTGGGCCGGGGCAGACAATTCAATTTCTTGACCCAATCCATCTTGCAAACGAATGGACTCCGAAGTAGGCGGAAGGGATGTTGGTGGTGTCTGTGCAGAGGGTGTTTGCCCTCCTGAAGCACAAGCAACCAATAGGGTGATACCGAAAATCACAGAAAGCAAAAAACTGATCTTTCTCACCGTTCACCTCAGCAGGATAATATAAACGGCTTCTCGCCTTCGAGAAGCCGTTGGAAAACGAAACCGCCCGGGCGGGCGGAGGAGTTCCTAAACCCAGAGCAAGAGACTGCTATGGGTGCCCGGCCTCCCTTACCGCGAGGGAGCAAACGAGCTGGACAAAGGCGGGAATTCGGGCTTCGCCAAAGACGTTACCGCTGCGGGACAGCGCCGGACTATCGTTTAGAACGACTCACCGGCTTTCCCCATTGCGCGCTGTGCATCCGGGCATCCAGCGCACCTTTGTCAAGCAAAGTTCATTTGCTTGCATAATGTATCAAAGAAAAGCCAGCCTGTCAAGTTTTCTTTTTTGCTCAGGATATGGAACAATTTTTTGTATATGATTTCGAGCCTAGACTAGATTTAGACTAGAACACTTTGCCGCTGAGAAGGTCAAGTTTGGGAAGTAGTTAAGATTTTTGCTCTTCAAACTCTGCCACTTCCATAGTTCATCANAAGGCAATCCTATCCCTTATATTCCTTCAACCCACCATGCCAGTCCTGGAGATGCGAAGCCAGTTATCAAAGTCTAATGGGTAAGCGGCTTCAAAGCACACCCGCTTGCCACTTTGAGGATGGTCGACCGTAAGCGAGAGGGCGTGCAGAGCAATGTGCTCAATGGACAAGGAGAAAGTCATTTTTTCATCTCTGAAGCCATACAAACGATCGCCTAGGATCGGATGCCCAAGGTGAGCTAAATGAGCGCGGATCTGATGCGTGCGTCCAGTTTTTGGTTGAATCGAGAGTAGCGTGCACCCGGCAAAGGTCTCTAAGCGCTTACAAAAGGTCATGGCTGTTTTGCCTCTCTTGTAATCCACCACGGTGCGATGGCGGCGATCGCCGTTTGTGCGCAACGGAAAGTCAATGGTCATTTCCTCCCATGCTGGAACGCCGAGGATCAATGCGTGATAAATTTTCTCAACCGAATGGCGGTCGAATTGCAAATTGAGTGAGCGATGTGCTCCGGCAGTGCGAGCGAGGAGCAGCACGCCACTGGTCTCTTTGTCTAAACGGTGTACAATCCATAAACGCCCAAAATGGGGTTCCAGTACAGCGCGCACGTGTTCTATTTCGGGGTGATAACCATCGGGTAACACCCGCAAGCCAGGGGGTTTATTGATCACCAAGAGGTGTTCATCGCTGTAGATAACCCATTTTGAGAGTTCATTTTCCATCTCAGTCAATGATTTAGGAGTGAGCTTCTCCTCTGCGCACGCCAGACATCAGAATTAGAGCCAACAGCATAAAGAACGGAGCAACGATCATGACATTTTGATAGTTCCGCCCAGTTAATTGAATGATCCACCCGTTAATATTCGGCCCGGCAATTGCCGCCAGGGTTGAAAAAAGGTAATACAAGCCCGTGTAGGTTCCCAGCCGAGCTGCATCGGTCATGTCGACCACCATCGGCAATGAGTTGATGTTGATCAATGCCCAAGCCAAGCCGGCGACCATCAAAATCACTCCGATGATCGGCACTGTCCCTAGTACTGGGAGCTTGGTCAGTACGGTGGTCAAGGTGCTACCCGGTAGGAAATACATCAGCAACATTCCGATAATCATGATCGTAATTCCCGCCATAATGGTTGGACGCCTGCCAATGCGGCTGGCGAGATAGCCGCTGGGAATGGCGAAGAGAACAAAAATGAGGGAAAGTTGCCCAAGCAGTCGGGCGCCGTCTGCTTCTTCCATGCCTAAATGTTTGTTGGCATAGAGTGTGAAGAACGCTTCAATTGCGGTGTAGGCGACAAACCAAGAAAAAATTGCCAGCAAGATGCGCAAGGCACTGCGATCGCGGTCGCGCAAGACCGCTTTTAGGCTGGCAATCATGCTGGGTTTCTCTTCACTTTCCGCGTATGTCTTTGGTTCTTTAATGAAAATGAAGACCATCACTGCCGCCAAAATGACTAGCGCAGAACCTAACCAGAAGGGGAAAGCCGGATTCATGCGGTAAAGGGTTGATCCTCCTAAAAAGGCGATAATAGCACCGACCCCGCCCATGAAGTTGATGATCCCGTTTGCCTGCGACCGGTATTGCGAGGGGGTGATATCGGGCATCAGGGCGATCACTGGTGTGCGCCAAAACGCCATGGAGAGAAGCAGGGTACTGGTGCAAGCTACAAACAGGGGCAAGACGGCTGCCAGAGGGATTAGACCAAAAGCGATGGCGCCGATTGGAGCACCGATTAGGATAAACGGCATCCTTCGCCCAATCGGTGTTCTCAGGCGATCGGACCAAGCGCCTACGGG
>JAOAHK010000031.1 GCA_026415275.1 Anaerolineales bacterium | reverse complement strand
CATAAATGCTTCCTTTGATGGCTAGGAAGGGCCCCCGGTCTTTGGCTAATTGGATGCTGGTGCGCATAGCATGGAAGCGGATAAATTCCATCACCTGGGATGCGAATTCTTGCGCTTCTGGGGAGCCATAGCGGACGCCACAATGATACATGAGATCGGCTAGCCCCATAATGCCTAATCCAATGCGGCGGGCTTTCATGGCTGCTTCGCGCAATTGGGGCACTGCGGGCACATAAGCGTTGGCATCGACTACATCGTCCAAGAAACGGGTGGCGAGTTCAACATTGTGGCGCAATTTTTCCCAATCGACTTGTCGATTGGGGGCAAAGTGCTGCGCAAGGTTGATTGAACCTAAACAACAGTTTTCGTACGGACCTAGCCATTGCTCACCGCAGGGGTTGGTCGCTTCTAATGGATAGAGGTGAGGAACGGGATTGCTTAGATTCGCGGCATCGAGGAATAAAACGCCGGGTTCGCCGTTATGATGGGCTTGCCGCACGATTTTTTCAAACAATTCACGGGCTTTGACCACTTTATAGACTTTGATCGGGATGCCAGCTGCTTCAGCTTGTTCCAGCGTCCCATCAAAGTCTTTATATTCAGGTGCAGTGACATCCGGAAAGCGCAATTCCCAATCCGCACCTTGAATGACGGCTTTCATGAAAGCGTCAGTAATCCCAACCGAGATATTGAAATTGGTGATGGCGTTTTCGTCGGTTTTACAGGTGATAAATTCTTCGATGTCGGGGTGATCAACCCGCAGGACGGCCATATTTGCACCGCGTCGCGTCCCTCCTTGGGCAACTTCTCCGAAGGCCTTATCATAGACGCGCAAGAATCCGACTGGTCCTGTAGCTTGTCCAGCGGAAGACTTGACCAATGCCCCTTTCGGCCGCAGTCGGGAGAACGAAAAACCATTACCACCGCCGGTCTGCTGAATCAAGGCTGCATCGCGCAAGGTTTGGAAGATACCAGTTGGGCGGCGTCCCATGTCATCGCTGATGGGTAAGACAAAGCAAGCTGCTAACTGCCCCAGTGGAGTGCCTGCGCCAGTAAAGGTCGGTGAGTTGGGAAAGAAACAGCGTGAGGTCAATAATTCGTAGAATTGGATGGCTATCCCCATCACATCTTGTGTCCATTGCTTTTCGACTTGGGCAACTGCGTAGGCAACTCGCCAAAACATACCTTCAACGGTTTCTGCAGGAGTTCCATCTGGATTGCGGCGCACGTAACGGCGCAGCAGCACTTGGCGAGCGTTTTCGGTAAGCTCGACCTTGGGTAAACCTTCAGGCATTGAAGGGATTGGGAGTAAGTTGGTTGGTTGTTTGAACTCAGTTATCACGGTAGCGACTCCTATAGCATAGAATAACAGTAAGAGAAAGGGTGCCCCCTATGTGTCCTAATGATCAACTTTCTAAAAGATGATCGATCTCGTCCCGAATAGCTCTGAGGTCGGAAAGGCGAAGGTAAACAATGGCGTAACGAATATAGGCGATTTGATCCAGTTCTTTTAGACCGGCGATCACCATATCTCCAACCACGCGAGAGGAGACTTCTGCGCGTCCCATGGCTTGTAGATTAGCTTCAATCTCCCCAACTAAACGTTCAATATCCGCAGCGGAGACTGGCCGTTTAGCACAAGCAATGCGTATGCCACGCAACAGTTTCTCCCGATCAAATTCTTCCCGCGTTCCATCAGCCTTGATAATCAATGGCGTTGCTAGAATTGGTCGCTCATAGGTGCTAAAGCGCTGGCCACAATTTTCGCACTCGCGGCGGCGCCTTACTCCGCCCCGTGAGTCGTGGGAGGTGTCAATCACTCGAGTTGTGGTGGTTTTACAATACGGGCATTGCATCGTGATAGATAATTATTGAAAAACGCAACCCCTATATATGGGTATTGAATAGATTGATAGGGTCATATATTGGGTAGCTTTTTGCATTTTAGCATAGGAAGAGAGATAAGGCAAGAGTTAATTGACCTTAATAAGATTAAAAAATTTGGGGTAGCTGTGATGCTACCCCAAACTATCATCCACCTCTCCATGCGAGGGCAAAAATGGAGAGGAAGGGATGAAATGCCTGCATCGCTGCAGGGAGGAGGAGACCAGCAGCTCTGCAGGATAACTGCTTTCATACGCCAATTTTATTTCAAACGATCGCTTGTCGAACGGTTGCGCAGAAAAGTCGGAATGTCCAAGTCTTCCGTGTTGAAGGCGCGCGGTTGAAAATCGCGGCGTGTGGTTGTGCTGGCAGGGACATTTTGAGCATGCCGTTCGGATTTGATTTCACGGGTGGCGGACTCGTTTGTATGGCGGGATGGAGAGGTTCGTTCAAAACCCGTGGCGATCACGGTAATCCGCACCTCGTCTTTCATGGTTGGATCGATGACTGCTCCAAAGATTAAATTCACATCGGGATGGGCAGTGCCTTTGATAATTTCGGCTGCCTCGTTTACATCATGCAAGGTCAGATCATTCCCACCGGTAACATTGAACAGGATGCCTCTCGCGCCATCAATGGTGATGTCCAATAATTGGCTGGAGATCGCTTGTTCCGCAGCCATGCGGGCGGCGCCTTCCCCTTTGCCGACGCCAACAGCCATGAGCGCTGCACCGCCTTCGGACATGATCGTTCGTACGTCAGCGAAATCTAGATTGATCAATCCGGGCACGGTAATCAACTCCGAGATACCCTGAACACCTTGCCGTAAGACATCATCGGCGAGTTTGAAGGATTGCTGCACAGTAACCCTTTTGTCGACAATCTGCAGCAAGCGATCGTTAGGAATCACAATCAGTGTATCGGCTTGTTCTTTGAGTTTGCCGATGCCTTGTTCTGCGGTTTGAATGCGTTTTGGCCCTTCAAAGGAGAAAGGACGGGTAACAACGCCGATGGTCAAGGCGCCGCATTCTTTGGCGATTTGAGCTACGATTGGCGCTGCGCCGGTGCCAGTGCCGCCGCCCATTCCGGCGGTGATAAAAATTAGGTCTGCACCTTTGAGGATGTTGTATAAATCTTCGGCTGACTCTTCGGCTGCTTTCCTTCCGGTCTCAGGATCGCCACCAGAGCCTAAACCACGGGTCAGTTTTTCGCCGATGCGCACGCGAATTGGGGCTTTAGAATTGAGTAAGGCTTGAGCGTCGGTGTTGATGCCGACAAATTCAACCCCTTGCAATCCTTCATCTATCATGCGGTCAACGGCATTACAGCCGCCGCCGCCAACTCCAACTACCTTGATCTTGGCAAAAGATTCAATCGAATTTGGTATTGGGTTGGTACTCATAAATCATCCTCCTCATTATCAAAAAGTTCTTTGTCCGTTATCGGCTCTCCTAATTTAGGGAAGTAGCCGCCGTAACCATTCCTTCAAGATATCCCAGGCTTGATGGTCAGCAGAAGAGCGTGGGGAAGGACCCTTGTGGGGGTCAATGGGTAGGAATTCATTGTATAAAAACGCCCATTTTAGCAAGCCCACTGAAGTAGCAAAGGCTGGTGAATTTAGACGATCAGACATGCCAAGCAGTCCTTCTGGGCGAGCAATGCGCACTGGTACGCCGAAAATCCGATTTGCCATCGTACGCATACCCGGTAATAGACTGCTGCCTCCCGTCAAGACGATCCCGGCCGGCAACAAGCCATCATAGCCCGATCGTTTTAATTCTTGAAGCACTAGCCCGAAGATCTCTTCAACCCGCGCTTCAATGATATTCGCCAAGTCTGCGCGGCTGATCTCCACGGGCTGGTTTTCTCCAAAGGGGGTAATTTCAAATATTTCAGTCTCACTCACCTCGGATTGAATAGCGTGACCATGCTGAATCTTAATCTCCTCTGCTTGCGACAAGGGCAAGTGCAGCCCCTGAGCGATGTCAGAGGTAATGTGATTTCCTCCCACAGCTAAGACTGCTGTATACCAGACATCCCCTTCGCTGTAGAGTGCTATATCGGTGGTACCTCCACCGATGTCACAAACTAACACCCCCATTTGTCGTTCAGTCTCCGTCAGGGAAACTTCTGCCGAAGCGAGCGGATTGAGCACAAATTGAGACACCTCTACCCCTGAGTAGCCCACACATTGACGGAGATTCTCCGTAGAGGCTGCAGAAGCGGTAATAATATGGGTTTCAACCTCAAGACGATAGCCGTGCATTCCAATGGGCATCCGAATCCCCTCTTGCCCATCTACGTTGAATCCGCGGTGGATGACATGGATGATTTCACGGTTGTGAGGAATTGGAATGGCGCGCGCAGACTCAATCGCTCTGAGGATATCGTCTTGGTCAATCACCCGACCACTAACCCCGACAACGCCACGACTGTTTGTCGAAGAAACTTGGGATCCAGCCATGCTGACGATCGCTGCGTTGATTTCCATCCCAGAAGTGCGTTCGGCTTTTTCGATCGAACGCTTCACTGCCTGGGAGGCTGCTGCTAAATCGACAATCACACCCTTCTTGATGCCTTGTGCTGGCTCGATCCCAACCCCAAGGATTTGTAATCGCCCCGGAGACTCTTCACAGCCCACCAAAGTGCAGATTTTGGTGGTGCCGATATCGATACCGACAACAACTGGACGTTCCATTTTCATGATTATTGCTCCAAGCGGTAATACGGTGCGTGAACGTATTCGATGCTGATGAGCACAGGTTTTTTTTCTTCCTTCTTGATTTTCTTTAGCATCAGTTCGTATATTTTCATTTTTAGTCCCAAATCTTTTGGTTCACCGACATAAACCAGCCAACCGCGCGGATCTCGCCAACCAAGCCCGCGTCCGTTGTCGTAAAACAGGACAGCTCCATCGGGTATCAGTGCGCTGATGGAAAGAATACCCGAGACCAAATCAACGGGGAGCAGAGGTTCTCGGAATTCTGCTTGAACTTCAGGGTTGTTGGCCAGGGGAAAATCTTGGGCTTCGATCATCAATTTGGGCAAATTGCCTCCCTCACCGCGCACAGGAAATGCAAACCCTTCTGCATCGACCAATAGCTTGCGATCGCCTTGTTTCCAGACAAAGAGTGGATTGCGCTCATCAACTTGAATCGTTACCTTGTTGGGGAAGTGCAGGTAAACTTCAACGTTGCGAAATTCTGGGAATTGGGTGATGATTTTTTCGCGGAGGCTCTGCGGATCGATCAGGAAAATCGGTTGATCTTCCACATCCAATTCAATTGAAACTTCTCTGGCGCTGATGCGTTGTAGCCCTTGAATGCTAACGTTATTGACTACAAACAAAGGAGCAGTCCAAATTAGATAGAGCAGGGCGAGAAGTGCTAAGCTCAACAGAGCTGAGAGCAAGCGCCAACCTCCTCTGAATTGTGGTAGGCTTGGCAAGCGAATTTCTGCGCCAGGGACAGCGAGTGGGATATCTAAGCGACGATGGGTTTTTGTCGTGCCGCGTGGAGTTGCCATGGGCAGACCAGAAACAGAGCCGCGAATCACAACGGGTACTCTGCGAGCTTCTATTTCTGAAATCCGTTTCCGTCCTTTGCCAGTGCTGCGCAGGTGCGGTTTACTCCGCTCTCTTCTTGCTAGCAGGTTGTCGGCGAAAGGAGAAGATTTTATGATGGGCGGTGAAGAAGATAGTTTGGCTTTCACTTTCCTTTCCTATCTCGATAATAACGATACAGGTTCCTAGCTTTCTCCGCCTTCCGGTCGAGAGCTAATTCGATCAATCGATCGACCAATTGGGGGTAACTAATTCCGACAGCGTTCCAGAGCTTCGGATACATGCTGATGCGGGTAAAACCAGGGATGGTGTTGATTTCATTGACAAATAACTCCCCGCTCTCTTTATCTAAAAGCATATCCACACGTGCCATTCCTGCGCCATCTATGGCCTTGAAGGTGCGAATGGCGAGGGAACGGGCGTATTCGGTCAGTTCAGGATCCAACGGCGCCGGAATCAGCAGTTGGGAGCGATCATCGTGGTATTTTGCATCATAGGAATAAAATTCATCTGCTGGGATGATCTCACCAGGGATCGAAGCATCAACCTCTTCGTTACCCAGTACGCTCACTTCGATCTCGCGGGCATTGACACCGCGCTCTACGAGGATACGCCGATCATACCGAATGGCTTCACCTAACCCAAGTTTCAATTCCTCACGGTTATGACATTTGCTCACCCCAACTGAAGAACCCAGGTTTGCTGGTTTGACAAAGAGCGGATAAGGCGCGATGGTCTCACTTTCTTCGATAACCTTATTCAAGTGATGTTCAATTTCGCGGCGGGTGAAGACCTTCCAATCTACGACTGGTATGTTATGTGCTTTCATCACATCTTTGAAGATCCCCTTATCCATCCCAACGGCAGAGGCAACTACGCCTGAGCCTACGTAAGCAACATTTGCCATCTCTAATAAACCTTGAATCGTTCCATCTTCTCCAAAAGTGCCATGAAGGACGGGAAAAACTACATCCACAGAACTGAGATGGCGGATAAGTTCATCTGATTGCTCCTTTGTGAGCAGATAAATACCACTGCGGGTCGGATCAGGAAGAAGCGTAGCAGGAGTGCAAGAGGAAATATTCCCTGCGTTTAGAGCGTCTAAAGCATCCTCTCCGAAGAACCATTGACCCTCATGAGTAATAGCAATTTGATATACTTCATATCGCTCTGGGTCTAAAGCGGCGAGAATTGATCGGGCGGATAAACGAGAAATCTCGTGTTCACCCGAAACACCCCCGAATAAGACAGCAATTTTTAACTTTTGATTTTGGTTACCCATTGTTTACCTCGACAGAAACTTGTGTGTTCAATTGGGGCGTTTGCTCCTCGAACTTACCCAATGGTTGAATTTCCAGTTCTAGCTCAATCCCAAACTTGGTGGCGACTGCTCGGCGTGCTGTTTGAAGTAACTGCCAAACATCGTGTGCGGTAGCATTTCCCAGATTGATAAAGAAGTTTGCGTGGAGTGGGCTGATCATTGCTCCTCCAATGGTCAAACCTTTTAATCCAGCAGCGTCAATTAATCGCCCAGCAAAATCCCCTGGCGGGTTCTTGAACATTGAACCTAGACTGGCACCTTGTGGCTGGGTTTTTCTCCTTCGTTGAGTGAAGTCATCCATCTTTGCCTTAATTTCTGCTGGATCGCGGCGTTCAAGTCGCAAGAGGGCAGATAAGACAACAACTTGAAGAGAATGATTTTTCAAGCGACTGGAACGATACCCGTAATCCATATCTGTCACTGTCCACTGCTCTTGAACAGCGCGGTAGTGATCGCTTTCCCATTTGCGATGCAAGATTGTGACCATAACCAAATTGCCAGCCATATCCCCGTCAAATGCCCCGGCATTATTCACAATTGCTCCGCCTAAGGTGCCTGGGATACCCGAAGCCCATTCTAAGCCGCTCAAACCATGTTCAGATGCTAATCGCGCAAGATGGCTGAGACTCACCCCAGCATCTGCCCAGACAAGTGGAAGGTGCTCGTTCAGATCAAACTGAACTCGAGCTCGTCCGCGAGCGCGATTGATGATCACTAATCCAGGTAGTCCATCATCGCTGATCAATACGTTCGAGCCCCCGCCCAGCAGGGTGTAAGGGATTTGGTGTTCCCAAACCAAACAAATAAGTTGTTTTAGTCTAGAAGATGAATTGATCTCAATCAGGTATTCTGCTGGTCCTCCAATTCGAGCTGAGGTGTAACGCGAAAGCGGCGTTTGGGTTAGGAGCTTCAAGCTCAATCGTTCAGCAATGTCCTGAAGGCAATTAACATAGCTGCTTTGTTGTTGAGCAACTAGGCTTTGATGGTTCATGTCGCTGCCTCCCGAGATGCAGCCAGGGACTCCAACAAACGGCTGCTGAGTTGATCTGCATCCCCGGCAGAAAGGACGAGCACAACGTGATTCGGGGCTAGGTTATCTAACAAGAATCGCTCAGATGTGTCGAGATTAGGGACAAAAAAGCACCTCTCGGCTTGGATTTCAGCAGCCAGCTTCATCATTGAGAATCCTTGCGGTGCTCTTTCGCGTGCGCCATATACATCCAAGACGATCACGGCGTCAGCGTCGGTGAACGCGTTGCGAAAATCGTCCCATAGTGTTAGGGTGCGTGAATAGGTGTGAGGTTGCCAAACTGCCCAGATAAACTGTTGGGGAAAGCGATCTCGTGCAGCGGCAAGAGTGGCTCTGATTTCGCTAGGATGATGCGCATAGTCATCAACTATCGTAACACCTTGGGCTGTTCCACGAATTTGGAAGCGGCGCGCAGCCCCATGGAACTCCCCTAGGGCTCGTGCAACATCATCTAAAGGTAAACCTAACTGATGACAGAGAGCCAGAACAGCCAGTGCATTGCGGACATTATGGGGACCAGGGATGCGTAGCTCAACCTTTGCCAAAGCTTTCCCTTGCCATTCGGCTTGGAAGGAATAAGCTTTTTGTTGGTTTTTTGTAACCTCTGTAGCGAGGTAGGCAGCCTGTGAAGCGATAGGGGATGTATTTACCGCGTATCCATAGCGTTTGGGGTGTTGCTCCAGCCTTGAAAACAAACGGCTTACACCTTCGTTCTCAACACAGCCGATCAATACCCCCTCGGGTTGAATTTGGGCTACAAATTGTTCAAACGCTGCTTCAAATTGACGGGGCGTGGGGTAGCAATCGGGGTGATCATACTCTATGTTAGTTATGATCGCGTAACGCGGTTGTAAACCTAAGAACATCCCATCATATTCGTCCGCCTCAATGACGAAATAATTGCCCTGACCAGCATGGGCATTGCGCTGTAAGTCAATAGAAAATCCGCCGATCACATAAGAAGGGTCATGACCTAAGCGAGTAAGAACCCAAGCGACCATTGCAGTTGTGGTGGTTTTTCCATGCGTACCGGCAATGGCAATGGCTTGTTGATCCCCAATGAGGTATGGAAGAAACTCCACTCGTTTTAAGATGGGGATGCCTGCCAAACGTGCAGCTTCAACTTCGATGTTATCATCCGGGATAGCCGATGAGCGGATGATTAGCTGCGCATGGCGAATGTTCTCAGGGTGGTGTCCAATGCTAACAGAAATGCCTGCTTCATTCAGTTCCTGTGCCAACAGCGACCAAGCGCGATCGGAACCGCTGACTTGGAAACCACGTTCATGAAGAACGCGCGCTATTGCAGATAAACCACTGCCAGCTATACCGATTAGATGGACGCGATCACCCTTGTTGAGCATCAGATAAACACCACCAAAACAAATAATGCGAACAAGATCACAGCAAAGAATATGGTCGGAATACCCAACCAACGCGGTGCCAGTAAAGGCAGTAAATCTTGAGCTGCCTCATAGCCCGGAAAATCAGGTTTGGGAGGCAGGATAATTTTGGGGAAGGGATAATTGGATTGCTCTAAAAAATACCAGACACTCCCGATAATTAAGAAACCATTCAACAAACCCAGCACAAACCCTAACAGAATGTCGGACAACTTATCTCGGGCAAATTTGCCTCCACTCAGTTTTGGAATGTTGGGGGTTTGATAACCAAAGAACACCAGAACGAGAACGACAATGGTGCGTGTCCAAAAAACTGGTGTTCCATTTTTCGTATCCAGAAAAGCCCGCACTGGAGGGACATAACGCTCAAGAACAGCAAGAATAAAGAGGGCTAATATAGCACTAAAGGTGACCAACACTTCCTTTGCCCAGCCACGCATGGCGCCAATCACACCAAAAATGACCACCAAAAGCCAAAAGGCTGCTGCTAGACTGATCATGATTGACCTCTGCTTTCCATGGCTACTCGTAAAATGTTCTCGGCAATTGAGTAAGCTGCGAAGGGCTGAGCAAGGGATTGTATGGCTTGGCGCATCTCGGCAAGTTTGACCGGGTGATCCAGCAAGGATTGGATCGAAGGCAGCAGTTGATTTACCAAGTCACTATCCTGTATAATTTGCGCCGCTCCCTTTCGAGAAAGATATTCAGCATTCACTTGTTGGTAACGCCAAGCATAGGGATAGGGGACTAAGATGGCAGGTAAACCAAAGAGGGGAAGTTCACCTAACACAGAGGCACCAGCACGACAGACGGCAAGATCTGCTGCGGCGAAGGCTGCGCTCATCTCATCATGCAGGTATGGAAATGCTCGATAGCGCAGCAAGTGCTCGGTTGGCACTTTGGCTTCCAGTTGGCTGCGGAAACGTTGCACTTCTTCCCAGTCCAATTGTCCGCTGATATGAATGACCTGTGAGAATGTAAGAATCTCAGGGAGGTTTGCCATGAGGGCACGATTGATAGAGCGGGCTCCTTTGCTGCCACCAAATACCAACAAGGTCGGTTGTTGAGGATCGAGTTGAAAAACTTGACAGGCTTTCTCTTTCCGGTGCGGCTGGTTTGCCCATTTGAAGTGTTCCGCTCGCACGGGGTAACCACTCACCTTCACGGGAGCAGTGGGTGGGAGGTACCTGCGACTGTCTTCGGTTGTGACGTGAATGCAATCAGCAAAGCGCGAGATGACTTTCACTGCCAAGGCTGGTTCGATATCTGGAACATAGAGACAGATTTTCGCTCGTTTAGCTTGAGCCATGCCGTAGCGGGCAGCCACAGCCATCGGGAAAGCTAAATAACCGCCGGTTAAAAAGATCGTTTGGGGTTGAAAGCGGCTCAGGATGTGCCGCGCAGCAAGAATACCACGCCCAATTTGAAAAGCGTTTGCAGGCAAGCGCTTCCAACCAACCCCATGGACGCCTGCCGCTGGGATTTCCGCATAGGGGATATCGAAACGCCGAACAATTTGTTCTTCCATACCCCCAACCCCTCCGACCCAGAGGGTGGAGACCTGCTTCGTGGAAGGGAATTGGGTGTTTTTTCTCATTAGATACGCTTCCCTAAGCGGGTTTTCCTCATTGCTTAAAGCTTGAAACACGGCGAGAGCGGGATAGACGCCGCCCCCGGTCCCACCGGCGCAAATCAACCATCTTATTGAAAAGGTCATCCTTTGGTTCCTTATTGCTCTCCGAACGGATACAAACATTCAATATCGTGGCGATAGCAAAAATCGATACGACCAAGTTGGAGCCACCGGCGCTGATAAACGGTAGGGCATTCCCGGTGAAAGGGATCAAATTGACGATTTGAGCCATGTTGATCAAGGCTTCCATCACAATCCAACTGGTCATGCCAGCCGAAAGCAACGCGCCTAAATGATCGGGTGCCCGCTGCGAGATGGCTAAGCCTCGCCACAGAATAACCAAGTATAACCCAAGCAAAAAAGTTGTTCCAATCAATCCAAATTCTTCTCCTACAATGGCGAAGATACTATCCGATTGGGGAGTTGGCAAGCCAGTGCTTTTGGTTACACTGTTTCCCAGACCAACGCCAAAGAGACCCCCTTTGTAGAATGCCTCTAAGGCACGTTGCACCTGATAGGGTGCGAGAGTGGGATCGGCAATGCCTTGTATCCAGTTCATCACTCGCGTGCGCCCTGTGTCGGTGAAGAGGATAATCAAGACACCGAGGATAAGTACGCCGAGGATAAGCAAAAGGATTTGCTTCCAATCACCCCCAGCAAGAAAGAAGAGCATTCCTCCGATGATGAGGATGGTCAAAACTGCGCTATAATCGGGCTGCAAAAGGATAAAAGCACTCATGATACCGAGAATCAAGATCAATGGAATCAACCCAAAAGTGATCTCTTTTAGCGTTTCTTTTTTGCTTTCCAGCCAAAATGCCACATAAATGACAGTGACAAATTTTGCCAGCTCTGCAGGTTGATAGGATCCCCCCAGCAAGCCTCTGCGTGCGCCGAAGCGGCTCTCTCCCACGAAAAGCACGAGAAGGAGCATGACGATCACCAACAACGCCGCTGGAAAAACAAACGGTTTCCAGGCGCGATAATCGATCAAGACAACCACTGGGGCAGCTACAAGGGCGATGACGAGAGCTATAACTTGGCGGAGAAAGATGCCATAAATGGCAAACAAGTCGCGGCTACCGCTAAAGTAGAAAGAGAGTTCAGCACTGGCGGAATAGATCATCATTAAGCCAAATAACAGCAACGCAATGCAAACTAAAATTAGTGGTAAGTCCAGCCGCAAAAACGCCCTATCCTTAAGCCATTGACGAGCTTTTTTTGCGGGATTGGATTGGTTTTGTTTTACAAATTCATAACCCATTTTCGGAAACACTCACCACGCTCCTCAAAATCTTGGAATTCGTCAAAGCTGGTTCCGCCAGGAGAGAGTAATACTACATCTCCTTCACGGACAATTTCTTTGGCTGCTTGCACAGCTTGGAATAGATTGGGGCACATTGAGATCGGCAGTCGATGCTGCGGATCGGCTTTCTCCACCGCTTGGCGAATCTTTGCGGCTGCCTCTCCGAAAAGTATCAAATGGCGCACCTTTTGAACAACCAGTTCCCCAAAAGACTCCCACGGCAAGTCTTTATCCCGACCACCAGCGAGCAATACAATAGGTTCATGGAAGGAGCGAAGAGCTGCCATACTGCGTTCAGGAGCTGTCGCAATTGAGTCGTTGTACCAGGCTGCTCCTCCCCAGACGCGCACAAATTCCAATCGGTGAGGGACACCATGAAAATCTTGAACTCCTTCCCGACAAGCTTCAGGGGGAAGGCTGGCAGCAATGGCTGTTGCGCAGGCAGCCAATACGTTCATTAGGTTATGAATGCCGCGCAAGGCTATCTCTTCGATGGAAAAGAGTGGAATCCATTGATTGCATTTGGTGTAATAAAGGGTTCCTTGGTGAATAAAGGTGCCGTCTGTGGTTTGGGGATGATCAATGCCAAACGTGATCACTCGTGCACTTGTGCGGTCACGAATGTTCCACGTGACGGGATCTTCGCGATTTAGAACCGCTACATTATCAGGTTTTTGATAGCCGATCAATCGCGCTTTGGCATCGATGTAAGCTTCCATCGTCCCATGACGATCTAAATGATTGGGTGTAATGTTGAGTCTGTCTCTTATACACATCT
>JAOAHK010000321.1 GCA_026415275.1 Anaerolineales bacterium | reverse complement strand
AAGAAGATTTCGATTTGGCTACTAGCGCGCCGCTTGGCAAGCCATTCTTGAAGAGTCAGTTTTTGGTAAATGCGATACGCATTTGTGGTTAGATGTCGTTTGGGGTCGCGCTCTAGCACTTGAACAATATGATACCCCGCAAGCGTGTGAACAACCTCACTGTATTGACCGGGTTGGAGCGAAAAAATCACTTCTTCCAACTGCGGATCAAGCACCATGCCACGGGCTAACCATCCTAAATCACCATAGGTGATTGGGTCGAATTGCTCTGCCAAAACTCCAAAATCTTTTCCGCTCTGTAATTCGGCATACACCGCTTGTGCCCGCTCGGCAGAATAGAGCAGGATTTGACGCGCATGAACCTGTTCCACCTCCCTTGGTGTTTGAGCAAGGATTTGATTGCGCATCCAAATTGCGGCGAGATCGCGCCCAAGTGCTAGTCGAAAACTTTCCATGGTATAGCCATATTTCGCCATCCATTCAGCTAGGATTGCTTCACCGCCGACTTGGGTTATCAATTGTTGAATGCGATCGTTGACCATCTTTTCATCTACTTTGTAACCAGCTTCGTGAGCTGCTTGTGCCAACAGAGCTTTATCGACCAACTCATCAATGACAACTTGTTGAGCTTTGGTTGCTAGTTCTGTGCCAAAAGCCATCTGATAGCGCTCAAGTTCAGCTTGGAACTCAGCTAGGGTAATCTCTTCTCCGTTCACTTTTGCAGCTAGAGGGACAGGGGTTGCCGTTGGTAGATTTGGTGTCCGCGTTTCCGTGGGGTGTTGGGTTGGCTCAGGAGTAACTGTCGGCTGGGAACAAGCACCGATCAAGACGGCAGCAATCAATATAAATAATCTCTGAACAAAGAGAAGGCCATTACGCCAAATAGGAGAATGGATCTGGGTTTGTAACATTGGGTTAGATTATAACTGATTGTGATGATTCGGAGTTACCAGCCCGGATACCAACAAACCGTTTGGCGATGATTTTGCGTGCGCAGTAAAAAAATCGCCCCAGTAGAAATGTTACGCAAATTTACACAAATGCGATAGAATCAATAATTGGACTAAATAAGTCGTAATTGTTCAATAAATTCCACCATCGATGAGGCGACTATGTTTTCTAACTGTTCTCAACCCCTATCGATTCGTTTGAAAGAAGGCACCCGAGCAGCACATCATGCCGCGGAAAATACTCCATTTATGCGTGAGCTCTTCTCCGCCCGTCTGCCGCTTGATGCCTATCGAGTTTTCCTCGTTCAACTTTACCATATCTACACCGCCTTAGAAACAAACGCAGTGATCATGCAATCTGATGCCACTTTGCACTTCTTCTACCTCCCTGCCCTCTTCCGCCACTCTGCATTGGAAGAAGATTTAAGGTTTTATTACGGCGATGAGAATTGGCGCGATATTGCACCGCTCTCGGCTACCGAGACTTATGTGCAGAGAATTCGAGTTCTATCACAAGAGTGGCCTATCGGGTTGGTCGCGCATCACTATACCCGTTATCTCGGTGACTTATCTGGTGGACAAGCAATGAAGCGCATTGTCGCCAAGATGTTTCATTTAGCCTCAGAGCAAGGTCTAGCTTTTTATAATTTTCCTCAAATTCAAAACTACACTGCGTTCAAAAACGACTATCGTGCCCGGCTTGATGCCATGCCCATAGATGATGCCACGGCTGAAATTGTTGTTGCTGAGGCAAAGTATGCCTTTGAACTGAACCAAAAAGTATTTACGGATATGATGGACTATATCACTTCCGTGTGATACCATCCGTTGCTTGAATCCATTAGCAAAGCACTCCCAAATAACAGTATAATGCGGGGAAAATCTCTTCGGGTACAGGAAATATGCATCGTCGGTTTCGATCCATCCTTCGTTTTCTTTTTAACTTGCTGACCCGTGTGGAGGTCACCGGGTTGGACAAAGTCCCCTTGAGCGGTGGGTGCATTTTGGCTACCAACCATCTCAGCCGTTTGGACCCGCCCTTGTTGTTTATGCTCATTGAACGCGATGATTTAACTGCCTTGGTCGCCGACAAATATAAAAAATATCCTCTGATTCCTTGGCTGGTTCGAGTTTTGAAGGGAATCTGGCTGAATCGTGAAGAAGCCGATTTCCGCGCTCTCAAAGACGCAATTCAGTATCTTAAACAAGGGGGATTGCTTGGAATCGCCCCCGAAGGCACGCGCAGTCGCACCAAAGGATTGCTGCCGGGCAAACATGGAGTCGCCTATCTGGCAGACAAAGCCGCTGTACCAGTTATCCCTGCGGCGATCAACGGCACAGATGGAGCGATCTATAAGATTCTTACATTGCGCCGACCGAGAATCCGGGTTGTCTTTGGAGATCCAATCTACTTACCGCCTGTAGAGCGTGAGCGCCGAGAAGAGATCCTACAGCGCAATACAGATGAAATCCTCTGTCAGATTGCAGCGCTTTTACCTCCACAATATCGCGGCGCCTATGCCAATCACCCGCGCTTGAAAGAAATCCTAGCGGAGTTATCCACCTAGGGCGTGATAGAATTCAATTTATGAAAAGTTGGCGTTTCTGGCTGGGCGTCCTCGTCAGCCTTTTTTTTCTTGGCTGGGTACTCAAAGACCTGCTCCCCGAAATTGAGCTCTTTTGGGTGGCTTTGCGCCAAGCGCGATACATTTGGTTGATCCCGGGCGTGGCGGTCTATTTTCTCGGCGTATGGGCGCGTGCTTGGCGCTGGCACTATTTGTTACGGCGTATCAAGCCGGTCCCGACCCGGGCCATGTTCCCTATCGTCGCCATCGGATATATGGGTAATAACATCTATCCTGCCCGCGCTGGCGAGGTGCTGCGGGCGGTGGTGTTAAAACGGCGAGAAGGTATTTCAGTGTCCGCTTCGCTGGCTACGATTATCGTGGAGCGGATCTTCGACGGCTTGGTGATGTTGGCTTTTGTCTTTGTCAATCTGCCCGAATTGAGCCGCTTAACTGCCGGCGCAGGGGTGGCCGGGACAAGCAGCATCCGTCAAATTGCATTGGGTGGGGTCGCACTGTTCTTCGGCGCGCTGGTGGTCTTTTTGGTCGCTGCCATGTTTCCTCAACGTACTCAAGCTATGGTGAACTGGTTTACCCAACGTTTAGTGCCTCTGCGTTGGCGTGAAAAAACACTCTCCTTGAGCGAACGTTTCCTCAGCGGTTTGGAAGCCTTGCGTTCCCCGCTTGATGTTTGGATGATTTTCCTGACCTCGGTTGTCATCTGGTTGTTCGAAACGGGCAAATACTGGTTTGTGATGCACGCTTTCCCGTTCGAGGTGAGCTTTTTCGCTTTGATGTTGATGAACGGGATTGTCAACCTGGCAACCACGCTCCCCTCTGCGCCTGGCTACATTGGCACCTTCGACAAGCCCGGCATTGCTGTGCTGGAAGCCTATGGAGTCAGCACGGCGGTGGCGTCCAGTTATACTATCGTGCTGCACATTGCTCTGTGGCTGCCAATCACCGCGCTGGGGGCTTATTACCTC
>JAOAHK010000320.1 GCA_026415275.1 Anaerolineales bacterium | reverse complement strand
GATGACCTCGCCTATCTGGACTTCCTGTTTTGGGAACATATTGGTCACTTTTCGCCCTACCATAAGGCGGATCAATTCATCGCGCGTAACCTCCTTGACAGGCTTGGTGTCCACAAAGTAACCATCCCGAAGCACGGTAACCCGGTCGGCGATCTCAAACAACTCTTCAAGACGGTGAGAGATAAAAACAATGGCTGTACCTTCATCTCTCAACCGGCGTACCAAACGAAACAACTCAGCCACTTCGTTTAGGGTTAAAGAAGAAGTGGGCTCATCCATAATCAAGATGCGCGCGTTAATCGAAAAGGCACGGGCAATTTCGACCATCTGTTGCTCAGCAATGCTCAGATCACGTGCCTTACGCTTGAGATCGAGATGCATACCCAAAGAGGTTAATAAGTTCTCGGCCTCACGATAGATACGACGCCAATCTACACGCCCCACCGCTTTGAGCGGATGACGTCCCACAAAAATATTTTCTGCAACATCCAGGTCTGGGAATAAGCTGGGTTCTTGATAGATTGCCGCGATCCCTGCCATTTGCGATTCGCGCGCATTGCTAAAACGAACCTCACGTCCATCCAGCAAGATAATCCCCTCATCGGGTTGATGAACGCCGGTCATTATTTTGATTAACGTAGATTTGCCGGCACCGTTTTCACCCAACAGCGCATGCACTTCACCCGAACGTAGGTTAAATGAAACCTTATGCAGAACTTCTACCCCTGCAAATCGCTTGGTGATCTCTCTTAGTTCAAGCAAATACTCTCCCATGGACTAAGCCTATCCCTTATAAGTTTGTGGATTTGCTTCAAAGAGCAATTATCAACAATACAGGGAAAACAGGATTAGGAACACACCACCAATTTGATACCAGCCTGCTGGATCCTCTCGACCCATTCCGACGCGATTCCTGCATCGGTGAAAAGATAAGCAATTTGATCAGGACGGGCAAAAGACGTTAGGTCTTCCTTGCCAATCTTGCTGGAGTCAACCAACGCAATAATCTCCTGCGCAGCCTGAACGGCCTTTCGTTTTAGCTGCGCCTCTTCAATGTGCACTTCGGTCATTCCACGCTCCAGACTAAACCCACTGCACGACACAAACGCTTTTTGAACCCGTAACTCCCTGATAATCTGCTCGCTGAGCAGGCCAGTCACAGAAGATGCATTGCTGTCTACAATTCCCCCTATCAAGACAACCGTGTTTGAAGGATTTCTTGCTAATACCTGGGCGACTTCAATACCGTTGGTAACGACTCGCAGACGCTCTCGGTTGAGAATTTCGCGCGCCAAATAGTAAACCGTACTGCTCGCATCCAGAAGAATCGAATCCCCATCCATCACCATCGCCGCGGCCTGGCGCGCTATAGCCGTTTTGGCTACCGCGTTTTTCTCGTGGCGCTTCCAGAAAGATGAGTTTAATGGGGAATGATCCTCAACATTCAAAACCGCTCCCCCTCGCACCCGTTTAATGCGTCCCTCCTGGGCAAGCGCATTGAGATCATTCCGGATGGTTCCCTCCGACACCCCTAGCGATTGGGCTAATTCCACAACCTTAATCCCGGGGTTGGAGCGGAGAATATCAACAATCAATTGCCGCCGATGATGAGTGGTCAAGGGGAACCTCAGAACACCAACGAAACTTGGTGATATTTTACACAATATTTTCAAATTGTCAATATAAAACCGTCGATTTATGTTGATATTTAACGATCTTAAACAAGTATTTGGCGCAATCATCAAAAATCAACAAAATTGTTGGACCATTAACCACTCAATGCACGCAATACCCATAGCACGACCATTCCCACAAATACGGTTAGTAATGTATTGCGGGTTTTCCACGCCACCCCACAGGCAACAAACGCCGCCAAGTAATACGAGTTTGTCAAAGGCGATGTCGCCGAAGACGCATAAGAACTCAATTGAGAAATCACTAACGCAGATAACATAGACGCCGGGATGAAGCGAAAGGCTCTCTCGACCCGCGGTGGAATATGAATTCTTCCCGCTAGCCCGATGATGGAATAGCGAATTAAGAATGTCCCGATCCCCAGCGCTAACATGATGATCCAAATTTTCATAAAGACCTCCTTTCGTCCATGATTGCGCCTATACCTATTCCAACAATCGCAGCAATGACAACCCCAATTTTGAAAGGAAGTCCGCTCATTAAAACCGTAGCCAGGCCGGCTGAAAGTGCAGAAAACAACGAAGGCTTATCCTTAATGGTAGGAACCGCGAGCGCTAAAAACGTGAGCGGAACCGTAAAATCCAGCGACCAACTGGTCGGTAAATTTATCCCGACCACCATGCCCAAAAACAGACTGCTTTGCCATGTTAGCCACATAGCAACCGCTGCACCCAAGAAATACCAATGTCCTGTTTTTTGATTAGATGGATCTTCAAATTGCGAAATAGATACCGCATATGCCTGATCACTTAGCAGATAAGAGAGTAAGATTTTCCACCTAGATGACAGGTTTTGAAAATGAGGTGCCAAAGAAGCACTATACATGATGAACCTCAAATTCACCATTAAGGCACTTAGGATGGTAATCATAGCCGGTGTTCCGGATTGAATTAACTGAAGCGCAACTAACAGCGCAGCTCCCGAATAGACTAAAACGGACATCATCGTGCCATCAAGTGGCGATATGTTGGTCTGAGCCACAGCAATTCCAGTAATCAGTCCAAAAGGAACCACACCTACAAGAAGAGGCATAAAGGCCCGCATTCCTTTCAGAAATACGTCCCATTTTGAAATCGTTTGATTTCCACTGCGCACGCTCATCCAGAACCACTCCACTCTTCAAGATAAAAAGTGCGCCCAAATCGCCCTAAGACGATCTGGACGCAACAAAGGCAAGGCGAGATAAGGGTTATGCCATGTTGTTCATCCTTTCGCCTGAGTCCGATTCTTACGACGCTCGTTCACTACATCAATAACCACCGCTCCGATCAGGATCAAACCAGTGATGAGGTTCTGCCGATACACATCTACCCCGAGCAGGTTGAGCGCGTTGGCCAAAACACCCATGAACAAAGCACCCAAGAATGCACCCAATACCGAACCCTCACCGCCACTTAGACTGGCACCACCGATGATGGTTGCTGTAATCACCCGAAGTTCTGTGCCGCTCCCAACTGTTACCGAGGCTGATCCAAAGCGCGCTGTGATCATCAAACCGGCTACACCAGCCAATAAAGCCACGATACAGTAATTGATGATCTTTACCCAATCTACATTAATTCCGGATAAACGCGCTGCCTTCTCATTACTACCAATATAGTAATTTTGGCGGAAGAAGCGCGTATTCCTTAGTAGGAAGTCACCAATAAGCACTAAAGCCAACATGACATAAATAGGATACTGAATTCCGAATAGACGACCTTGACCGATAATCGTGAATTCCGGCGGAAGGTTGAGCACAGCACGTCCTTGCGCAATTACCAAAAGCAGCCCGCGAACGGCCATGTTCGTGCCCAGGGTGACGAT
>JAOAHK010000319.1 GCA_026415275.1 Anaerolineales bacterium | reverse complement strand
CTCCTATTAACAGTAACTGATCGTGAGGGTCAAAGTGCTACCCAAGCGTTCACAATCAGCGTAGACAATCTTAATGATCCTCCTATATTTACTAGTACACCACCAACTCTGGCAACTAGGGGTAGACTTTATACATATGAAATTACCGCAACCGATCCGGATCAACCCTATGGAGATTCGTTGACGTTTAGTGCACCAACGTTACCTTCTTGGTTAAGTCTTGTCGATCATGGTGATGGAACAGCAACCCTTTCTGGCACACCGGCTAACACCGGGCAGTACAATATCGTCTTAAAGGTGACTGACAGTAAGGGATTAGCTGCATCGCAGTCGCTGACGATTAGTGTAGTTGCATCCAATGACCCACCGTTTTTTATCACCCGACCCATCACTACCACCTGGCAAGGTTCGTTGTACAGCTATGAGATTAGGACATCTGATCCAGACTTGACCGCGGGAGAGTCGTTGAGCATTACTGCCCTGCAGATTCCCAACTGGCTAACACTAGAAGATCATCATGATAATACTGCCACACTTTCCGGCATACCAACTAACGCTGAGGTGGGGAATCACGCTGTAACTTTACGGGTTACTGATAGCGGTGGTCTGATTGCATCTCAAGCTTTTACAATTACGGTGTATAATCTGAACGATCCACCCGTCTTTACCAGTCAACCCATTACCACCGCTTTACAAGGCATCTTATATACCTACGAGGTCACAGCAACAGATCCGGATCTTATTTTCGGTGACTCGCTCTCCATTCATGCAATATCTTTACCTTCATGGTTGACACTGATCGATCACGGTGACGGCACAGCCACTTTATCGGGTTCGCCGCTAAGCAGCGGAAGTTATACCGTCATCTTGCGCGTTCAAGACAACTCTTGGACGTATGCAGAGCAACGATTTGTGATCCTCGTAGAAGAGGCCCCTCGCTTCAGGCTTTATTTGCCTTATGTCACTCGGAACGAGGAGACAATTGGAAAAAGTAAGTAAATATTGGTGAATGTCATTCTCTTCCCTATAGAAGACTTACTCCTAGACAGGGGCTGTCCAGAAAGTACAGTTTTTCTTTCTGGACAGCCCAAGGTGGAAGAAAGTAACAAAAAGCTTCTTTGTTGTCCAGTCCTAAAAAACTCCAAAATTGATAAAAATGGGATGCCCCAAAAAGCGCTTTGACTTTTTGGACAGGCTCGAGAGAATTGACTCGGAAACGCAGGCAAGGAAGCCCATGCATCCCCATTTTTGTGCCATCTTGTGGATCAATGGCCATCTGCCTCGTCTGTGGATCGACGAGCTAGAATAGGGCGCACAAACTGGGCGACTGCCAGGTCAGCGGGTTGCTCGCAGATCTCCTCAAAAGAGCCAATTTGTCTCAACGTCCCCTCACTGAACACAGCGATACGATTGCCTAACAGCGCTGCTTCGCTGAGGTGATGAGTGACAAAGATGGTGGTGGTATGATTCTGGTGCAAGAGAGCAACGAATTCTTGGAGAAGCTCTGAGCGTGTGGGCGGGTCGAGGGCGGCAAACGGTTCATCCAATAACAACAATCTTGGCTCTAAGACGAGCGCCCGTGCCAAGCTGACGCGCTGGGCTTCGCCACCAGAAAGCGAACGCGCTTTGCGCTGCGCTAGTTCGGCAATGCCCAGGCGGTTTAACCACTCCATCGAACGCTGGATTGCCTCTGGTTTAGGGATTTTGCGAAAGCGCAAGCCGAGCAGGAGATTATCCAAGACCGAGCGATCAAGCAACAGCGGTTCTTGCAGGACGAGGGCGACCTGACGACGATAATCCAGTCTCCTCCACTGCTCGAATTGCCGACCAGCGAAGATCAACTTTCCACTCAGAGGCGGGATCAGCCCAGCTAAGGTCAGCAAAAAGGTCGATTTGCCTGCGCCGTTCGGTCCGACAACAGCTAAAACTTCTCCCTCTTCAATCGTCAACGCAGGAATGGTCAGCACCGTTTTGTCCGCCCGGCGCAGGGTGAGGTTGTGGAGTTCGACCAAATTCTTCATGGGCGTATCCCTTTTTGTTGGAAATGAGTCAGCGCCCAATTGATCAAAAACGTGATCACCAAAAGCAAAATTGCCAACCCGCTCGCCATCTCGAAATTCCCTTTGCTGGTTTCGAGGACAATCGCCGTAGTAAGCACGCGAGTTTGATAGCGAATGTTGCCGCCGACCATCATGCTGGCACCGATCTCGGAGATCACAGCGCCAAAGCCAGCCATCAGCGCTGCCAGAAGGGGTAAACGCGCCTCACGCCATAGCTCCCAGACCACCTGCACGCGAGAAGCGCCCAAACCTAGAATTTGCAGGCGCAAGCGAGGGTCTAGGGATTGCAAGGCAGCCGTAGTTAAGCCACTAACCACCGGTGCAGCGATGATCACTTGGGCAATCACAATGGCTGTGGGCGTGTAGATCAGGTTGAAACTGCCCAAGGGGCCTGACCGCCAGAGCATCATGGCGACGAACAAACCAACAACAACCGGGGGCAAGCCCATGCCAGTGTTGATCAAGCTCAGCAAAAAGGCGCGCCCGCGGAAATCACTCAGCGCAAGCCATGTGCCAATCGGCAGCCCAATAACCAAACTGATCAGGGTGGCTAGGCAAGAAATCTGTAGGGATAACAGGGTGATTTGAAAGACTTCGGTGTTGAACATTGTTTATGGCTCGACAGCAGGGATATAGAGAGGTTCTCCGTATTCGGTCTGCCCAAATCGGCGGATGAAGTCTTGAATCTGCGGTGAGGTCAGGAACTGCGCAAAGGCTCGGGCACCTTTTGCATTGACCTGGGGAAAACGCTTAGAGTTAACCGTGATCACGTGGTAAACGTTTCGCAAATCTGCGTCTCCTTCGACCAAAAGGTTGAGGTCAAGGTGGCGGCGCATGACCAGAAATGTGGCGCGGTCGGTAAGGGTGTAGGCACCTTTTTCCGAGGCGATGAACAATGTCACTGCCATGCCTTGTCCACTTTCAAGATACCAACTTTCTTGGTAGGGAGTAAAACCTGCCTTTTGCCAAAGCTCTTGTTCAATTTTGTGCGTTCCCGATTGATCACCGCGTGAGAGGAAAAGCGAACGCGAGTGGGCGATTTTTTGGAGAGCAGTTGGAATTGGATAGCCTCTCACCTGAGCAGGATCGTGTGCAGGGCCGACGAGCACAAAATGATTTGCCATTACCGCCAACCGTTCAGCGCCATATCCCGCCTCCATAAAGGCAATTTCTGCCCGAGGGTCGTGGGTGAGCAGGACATCCGCATCTCCCTGTTTGCCCAACTGCAACGCCTGACCGCTACCGACAGCAATAGTCTTGACGGTTAGCTGGCTTTGTTTCTCAAACTGGGAGATGAGGGCATCGAGCAAACCGGTATCTTGGAGCGAGGTCGTGGTGGCTAAGATCAGAGTGTGAGGAGTCTGGGAGGGTGCAGAGCATGAGATCGAACAGGCAATCAACAGACACAAGCACAGCCAATAGCCGATGAACTGCCAGAGACGCGAGCGACAACTGTAAG
>JAOAHK010000318.1 GCA_026415275.1 Anaerolineales bacterium | reverse complement strand
ATCCGGTAAGCTATCGCTTATTGAAATATGACCTGAGCGGTCGATTCCTTGGCGCAATCGACTTGCTCAGTTTGGATATCATCAACGTCGTTGATCTGAGAGCCTCAAAGACAGAGCTTGTCCTTTTGGAGATCAGTTTGAATGTTGCCCCGCCGCGCTTTCGCGTTCATCGCCTTTCGTTTGATGGAGAATTGATTGCCACGGCGGAGATCCCCGAAGGCTTTCGCTTGGAAAATGGGCTGAGCGGCATTGCGGTCGATTGCGAGGGCGAAATCTTTTTGGAAATCGAAGGCGGCTTTCGGCTCTACCGCTTGGCGGAGGTGTTGGAAAAGCCCGCCAGCGACGTAGCGCCTAGTGAGTATCGCTGCCAGGGAAAAGCCTATCGAGCCGTGCGCGGGGATCGGGAAGGAACGCCAATCCTGATGGCCGGCGATGTCGCCCTGACTACCTCGCTTACTACCGGCTTCGGCGGACTGGGTCTGCTAGGTGTATTGGCAGATGGCAGTTTGTATGTGACCCGTGAGGACGTTCTTGATCTTTCTGTGGTCACGGTGGATAAGACCGTTCACTATCTTGACGCCCAAGGGCAACAACAAGGGGTAGCACGCTTGCCGTTAGATGAATATTTCTATTACATGCTACGTAGCCTGGCCATCGGGCGCGAGGGTTGGGTGTATGCGCTCCTTCCTCGCTCGGATGCGGTGGAGATCGTGCACCTGAATTTCTATCGTCAGTTGGAACCACTTCTATCGAATGCCGTTGTCCCTTTTGTGGATGTTGCAAATACGCTGCCTTGACCCTGGTGATCCGCTCTCATCGTCAGCTTTTCGGAGCGTAGGCATTCTTGCCTATGCGCGCTAGCACCATCTCTCCAAAGCAGGTTAATCGCCTAGAATGCGCCTCTGCCTTATTCCGCTTAAAACCGAGCCGCGCAATCCTGCGCTCAACCTCGAACAATTACGAGAGAGACTAAACGAAGCCCGAGCCTTCCAACCCGATTTGGTTTGCCTCCCCGAATGCGCCTTAACGGGCTACCTGTGGGAAGAGAAAGACTTGGCAACCTATGCCGAACCCATCCCTGGTGAGACGGTTCAGAGGATGGCCAATTTGGCGCAATCCTACAGGATTCACTTGTGCTTTGGCATGATCGAATCCGCTGCCGAGGGCTTTTATAATACAGCTCTCCTGCTAAACCCTAACGGGGAAATCCTCCTCAAGCACCGCAAAGTGAACGAGCAACCCCCGTATCGTAGCGGAGCCGAGGTCGGCAGTGCTAAGACCGAACTTGGGAGGATTGGCATTCTGATTTGCGGCGATCTCTTCCACGCAGAGAGCGGGGCAAAGATTGCCCCGAATTTGGATTTGCTCCTTGTCCCGATGTCGCGTGGTTTTGCTGACATCTCCCCCGACCCACAACGCTGGATGAACGAAGAGCGCCAAGCCTATCTTGAGGCGGTGAAGAAAGTCGGCAGGACTGTCGCCATCGTCAATGCTTTAGAAAACCTCCCCGAAGAGGGCGCCTTTGGTGGGGCAATGGTGGTGAGTGCGAGCGGCGAGTTGCTCGCCGAATCGCCACACGGCACAGATGAATTGTTGAGCGTTGATTTACCACTCTAATTTGACCCAAAAATGAACTTTTCGAGTCGTCTAGGAAAGTTCTCAAGTAAAAAAGATGGAGTTGAACGATCTTACTCATTCCTACATACTTTATGTCCTGAAACAGGGGGACATACGGCGTTATGAGGCCGCTTTTCCCCAGCTATTTGCTCATTATTACGCTTATTACGCCGAACCGATGCCTTACTCTTTTCGGGATGAGGGGGAAATCCTGCGCCGGCGCGAGTTGATGCTCCAGAGACTCTCATTGATAGCACAAAGGTTTAAGCAACAAGGTTTGCCGCTGGAGGGCTTTAAGATTGTGTTGTTTGTTGGCCATGGTACTTCCAATGGGCATGCTTTCCCCCTCGAGGGTCAATGGGTAGTTTGGCTGCCGCTGGAGACGTATCCAACTCCAACCGCAATGGACATCTTTTTTACGCATGAAATTGCGCATGCCCTCCACTACCAGCGCCAACCCGACTTCTTTTATAGGAGTGAAGCAGAGCGTACTCAAGTGTTCCGGCAATTGGTAACTGAAGGCCTTGCTACGCTCTTTTCCAAGGAGCTCCTGAATGTGAGTGACGAACTAGCTCTCTGGGGGGATTATTTGCCGCAGAACGATGTTCAACGTTGGTATCAGCAATGTCAGCAACGCGAGGAGGAGTTGTTCCGGATGGCGTTTGAGAACCTTTGGATAAGCGACTCCCAAAATCGTTTATTTTCCTATTCCGATAGCGACGATGTTGCCGAGAATCGAGCGGGTTACTATATTGGGCTAAGACTGATTGAATATTACATGAAGAACCACGGGCTTCATCTCCAAGGCATTCTTGGGATAAGAAAAGCAGAGTTTTCAAAGATGTTTCGAAATTTCTTAGAAAGAGGGGAATATCTTTACTAAACTTAACCGGACATCTTGCCAAGTCTTTAGATTAGGAGAGGGTAGGGCAGCAAAGGGCGGACATCACCCTCCGCTAGATTTCGCAGGCGGGGACACCCACGATTCCGCTTTGGGTAAGTGCAGGTTTCGATACGCTCGCTACTTAATCTATCGAGTGTCTTTAGAGCGAAGACACCTGTGCACCATTGAAATGTTTTTGCTAGAATCTATGCCACCTGCGTCATTTGTAGATAAGATAAAGAGATTATTATCTAACATTCTTCTCTAGTTTTTCATCCTTGGCTGCGGTGTGCCTTTCGGGCTTAGCCGTTCCCTTTCCGCTCTCCAAGTTTCCCCAAAAGTTGAACCTTGTCTGGTCGAAGTACGTGCCGATTAAGCATGGAATGATGTAAAAGTTGTTTTAGAACAAGGTGATTTGCTGATCATCCGCTACGTTTCGGGTTTATGGTCACCGTGGAAAGGGGGCACCCACGATGCCATTGGTTCAGACGGTAACCCAAACTGTGGTTGCAATGTCTTAAAAGGTGTTTCGCACGCTGCTTTGGTTGACAAAGTGGGGGAGGAAAGCCTCTTTTTTGTAGGCAAGAACTTTCGTCATCGTATGGGCGAAGCAGGTGTTTTATATTTAGGATTAACGATACGCGTACAACGGACAATTCGGGTTCCCTTTTCGTTCAAGTGGAGGTTTGGCGATGAAGAAGCCCCTCTGGAAACAACTCCAACTCCATTGGGCAGGCTGGCAAAACCGCCGGCGGTTGAATCGCTTAGCTCGTCACACGCGAGCGCACGCCCCTAAAGAGAGAGACTTGCCTACCATCGTGGTCTTCAACACTTCTTCTCGCCTTTCTGCCTTGAGCCAGAACGCTGCTTTTACTCTGCTGGCAAGCTTGGGCTTAAGGCTGAGCGGTTATCGCATTGTGCAATTCGCTTGTGAGGCGGGGATGTTCCCCTGCGTGCTGGGCACCAACCGTCAAGATTATCGTCTGCCACCTCCTTGCGATCCCTGCATCGGTCAAACC
>JAOAHK010000317.1 GCA_026415275.1 Anaerolineales bacterium | reverse complement strand
TCGCGCTACAGCCCGTAGTGCGGGATTTATCCCGCAAGGACGGCGACATGAATGTCGTGCTACAGCCCGTAGTGCAGGTTTTATCCCGCAAGGACAGCGACATAAATTTCATGTTACAACTCGTAGTGCAGGTTTTATCCCGCAAGGCCAGCGACATAAATGTCGCTCTACGACCCGTAGTACGGGATTTATCCCGCAAGGACGGTGACATGAATGTCGTTCTACAACCCGTAGTCTGACATTCATCTCGCAGGAATGACGACATGAATGTCGTTCTACAGTGAGAATATTCAAGAAGGGTTTATAATTTGGTCACACTTTCGATCTTGAAGGGCAGATCGTGGGTAATCGTTTCTGAGATTGGATGTTATTCAGGTAATCCGCATGAATTTACGCAACGTCGCAAACCAAATTCAAGCTTACTTAGAAGACCGTTTCCCCTACTATTTAGACATTCTCCGCCAGATGGTCGAGATCAACAGTTTTACAGCAAATCGGCAAGGTGTGGATCAGCTTGGCAAGCTCACTGCTGAAATGTTTGCCCAACGCGGCTTTCAAGCCGAGTTTGTACCATCAGAGCGAGGTGATCACGGTCACCATTTATTTCTATATCGAAGCGCTCGGGGGGGCAAGGCGAGTCCTAAGCAACCTCCTACTTTAGCTTTGATCTCCCATTTAGATACCGTCTATTCTCCTGAAGAGCAGGAAAAGAATCAATTTTACTGGCGTTTGGAGGGACGCCGAGCTTACGGTCCTGGTTGTGTGGACATCAAGGGTGGCACAGTAATGATCCTGATGGTTTTAGATGCTTTGCGGGAAGCCTTTGAAGAAGATTATGAGCGCCATGAGTGGGTAGTGGCGCTCAACGCAAGCGAGGAAGTCCTTTCGGAGGATTTTAGCCGCTTTTGTCTACAACGTTTGCCACCAAGCACGCGGGCTTGCTTGGTTTTTGAGGCAGGGAACATCCAAGATGATACTTTCAAATTGGTGGTTGCCCGCAAAGGACGGGCATATTTTCGCGTTGATGTTGAGGGACGATCTGCGCATTCGGGAAATAACCATCAAGTTGGAGCAAACGCCATTGTTCAATTAGCGCATACCATTCAACGTCTGGCTTCCCTAACCGATTACGAGCGCCAGTTGACTGTCAACGTGGGGGTGGTGCGTGGTGGCACAGTGGTCAATCGCGTGCCTCATTTTGCCCATGCCGAAGTGGAATTGAGAGCTTTTTCACCAATGATCTTCGAACAAGCGGTTGATCAGGTCTTGGCTTTACAGGAGGAGAGTCAGGTTGTCAGTCAGGATGGATTTGCCTGTAGGGTGAACATTCGTCTGTTAGAACAAGCTTCACCGTGGCCGGAAAACGAAGCAACCCAAAAATTGTTTTCAATTTGGCACGAAGTTGCGGATCAATTGGGTATGAAGGTTACAGGAGAAAAGCGCGGTGGATTAAGCGATGGCAATTATTTCTGGCAGCATTATCCGACATTAGATGGTTTAGGTCCTGCTGGCAACAATGCTCATTGTTCCGAGAGGAACCCTACAGCAGGAAAGGATCAGGAATATGTTTCACTCCCCTCTTTTGTCCCAAAGGCAATGTTGAACACGCTAGCTATCCGTGAACTGCTTAACCGTGAGCAATTATGAAACAGATCGTACAAAACCTGCGCAATGGAAAAACGGAATTAATCGAGACGCCAACCCCTAAGTTGCGCCCGGGGTTCATCTTAGTCAAAACACGGGCTTCGCTCGTTTCTGCCGGCACCGAACGGATGCTGGTGGAATTTGGGGAGAAAAGTTTGCTTGGCAAAGTGCGCTCACGACCGGATTTGGCGCGCCAAGTGCTGGAAAAAGCTCGTCAAGAGGGAGTGCTGAACACCTTAGAGATGGCTTTCAATCGCTTGGATCAAGCCATGCCGTTGGGCTATTCCTCAATGGGAGAAGTAGTTGCTATTGGGGAGGGGGTGGATGGCTTCAAAATTGGGCAACGGGTGGCGTGTGGGGGTGGGGGTTACGCAGTTCATGCTGAGTTTGCCATTGTCCCCAAAAATTTAGTTGTGCCCGTGCCAGAAACTGTGGACGATGAGTCTGCGGCATTTGCTACCATCGGGGCAATCGGGATGCATGCCTTTCGCCTGACCAACGTTCAAGTTGGTGAGCGTGTTGCTGTAATTGGGATGGGTTTGGTTGGGTTTATGGCGGCTTTTGTTGCCAAAGCAGCAGGCTGCGAGGTGGCGGCTTTTGAATTGCATCCTTGGCGGTTGGCGCTTGCCCAGAAATTAGGCTTTGTTGCCGCAAAGCCCGAACAAGCCCTCGAGTTAACACCGCCTTTTACGGATGGGAGGGGATTTGATGCGGTCATCATTGCTGCCGACACCCCTTCTTCTGAACCAGTTGAGTTGGCTGCAGCGATTGCCCGTTCGCGAGCGACCATCGTTGCCGCCGGCGCAGTGGGGGAAAGTTTGCCGCGCAAATCCTATTATGAAAAGGAGTTGTTCTTCGTCAATTCTCGTTCGTATGGACCCGGACGCTACGACCCACTTTATGAGGAGAGGGGTATAGACTACCCCATCGATTATGTTCGGTGGACGGAGGGACGCAATTTAGCCGCCTTTCTTCGCTTGATCGAAATGGGGGCAGTGGATGTCAAACCGCTCATTACCCATTGCTTTCCTATTGAACAAGCTGATCAAGCATATTCCTTGATTTCGGGGAAGAAAGATGAACCATTTTTAGCGGTATTGTTTTGTTATCCTCAGCAAACTGTTGAACCCACGAAAACCATCCATTTTTCCTTACCAGAAGAATCCGTTTCTTTGAAAAAGACTGCGTTGCCGATTCGGTTAGGGGTGATCGGCGCCGGCAATTTCGCCTCTCTGGTGCTATTACCCATACTTAAACGCATGGAAGGAATTGAGTTGAGGGGCATTGCCTCTGCTGGTGGCCTTTCTGCGCAACACTTGGGGCGGAAATACAGCTTTCGCTACGCAACCAGTGATGCCAATGAGATTCTTTTTGACGAGGACATCGATGCTGTTGTGATTCTTACGCGTCATCATCTCCATGCCCAGCAGACCATCTCAGCACTTCGCTATGGAAAACATGTCTTTTGCGAGAAACCGCTAGCCATCAATCCGCAGGATGTGGGCTTGGTTTGGGAAGCTTTGGGTTTTCAAAATGAAGCCGGTGAACTTATTCAGTCGGGGAAAGAAAAACCTTTATTGATGGTTGGGTTCAATCGCCGCTTTGCGCCTTTTGTTCAGGAATTGAAACAATTTCTTCAACCAAGACATCAACCTGCATTTATCCATTATCGGATTAATGCCGGATATATTCCTCCCTCCCATTGGGTGCATGACCCGCAGCAGGGCGGAGGGCGCCTAATCGGTGAGGTGTGTCACTTTCTAGACACAATCGTCTACCTTCTCGATGAATTGCCAGATAAGGTTTGGGTGAAGTGCTTGCCGGATGAAAATTGGTATCGGGAGGACAATCTGGTTCTTCATTTCTCCTTTCCAAATGGTTCCTTAGGCGTAATC
>JAOAHK010000316.1 GCA_026415275.1 Anaerolineales bacterium | reverse complement strand
GGTGACGGCAGTGCTTCGCCCATGCTCTCGGCGTTGGCGTTTGAGCGGCGCGCCAAGCAGTTCGGTGCCGAATTTCATTACCGCGAAACCGTCACTGCGATCCGACATGAGAACGGCGTTGTGCACGGGGTGGTGACGGATCAAGGGGAATATGCCGCGCCGATCGTGGTCAATGCCGCTGGTGGCTGGGCAAAAGAGGTGGCTGCGATGGTCGGCGTGGATGTGCCGGTGCAACCTGATTCGCACGAAGGAGGCATCACCGAACCGGTGGCGCCCTTCCTGCGCCCGATGGTGGTGGATATTCGTCCGCTTGAACCTACTCCCGAGATGGCTGGCTCGGCAAATTATTATTTCTATCAGCACCACACTGGGCAGATCATCTTTTGTATAACACCCAACCCGCCGATTCTCGGCACCGACACCCGCGAGACATCGATCTTTCTACCGCAAGTCTCACGGCGCATGATCAACCTGATGCCGCGCCTGCGCAACATCCGCGTGCGCCGCACTTGGCGGGGCTTATACCCCATGACACCGGATGGATCGCCCATTGTCGGTGAGGTTGAGGGGGTACAAGGCTATATCAATGCCGTCGGAATGTGCGGGCAGGGCTTTATGCTTGGCCCTGGCTTAGCAGTTTACCTGCGAAAATTGATCCTGCAGGAAGTTGACCAAGATACCCAAGAGGTACTGGATAAGTTGAGTCTCTATCGGGAATTTGCCAAGGCGGAAAAGTTGAAATAACGAATCATGCATTTGCCCTGCTCGAAGCCTTTAGCCGACCCAAACGATCGAGGGCTGCCCAAAATGCAAGGCAGCCCTTTTTTCTCACTTGAGTTGTGCCGACCGTTAACAAGCTCCGTAATCTTTTTTCATCCGTGAAGTTTTGCCGAAAATCGGGATCAAGCAGCTTATGGGTTTTGTTCCATGGAAGTATGCTTTGTGGGAATTGACAATAAAATGATCTACCAGGGCACTAATTGCTGCCAGTTTCCATTTCCTCCATCGCTTCCAAGAAGATTTTGACAACTCTAGGGTCGAACTGCTTGCCAGCTTGATCGCGGATATATTTCAGCGCTTCTTGGCGGCTCCATGCTTTGCGGTAGGGACGGTCGTTAGTCAGTGCATCCCAAACATCGACAATTGCGAAAATGCGCGCCTCAAGTGGAATCTCTTCGCCCTTTAACCCACGCGGATAGCCACTGCCATCCCACCGTTCATGGTGGCAGTAAGGAATGTTCAAGGCGGGTTGCAAATACTCAATGGAAGAGAGCATCTGATAAGCTAAGGTTGGATGCTGACGCATTAGTGCCCATTCTTCTTCACTTAACGCAGTAGGCTTAAGTAACACAGAATCGGGAATGGCGATCTTGCCGACGTCATGTAAGATACAGCCGCGGCGGATGTGCGGAAACAGCGCTGGGTCAACACCCAAACGCTCGGCAAGTCTTAAGGTCAATTCGGTTACCCGTAAGGTATGCCCTTCGGTTTCTTTATCGCGCAATTCTAGAGCTTTCGACCACCCTTCAATGGTCGCTTCGTATGCTAGCGAGAGCTTTAGATTGGCGCATCGCAGCTCTTCAAACATCTCGGCATTATCGATGGCTAAGGCTGCTTGGTCGGCGAGCATTTCAAGCAAGCGTTTCCAGTCCGCATCAGGCGCAAAAGAGCGGCGATAGAAGACTTCGAGAACACCCTTGAGTTTCCCTTTGACGATGAGCGGTGCTGCGCCATACCCTTGAAAACCTTCCTGACGAAAAGTTTGGGCAAAACCTTCACTGAGCTCCCTTAAGTCTGTGACGGTGAAGATCTGACGCTCCATGGCTGCCCTTCCCGCTAGAGAAGTTGCCAACGAGAGCGAGGTTTGTTCATAAATGCGTGAGCGAAAGCCACTGTTGGCTGCATATTCCAAGGTTTGTAAGTGTGGGTTATACAGCAATAGCCCAACTGCGTCTGCACTTAATTGACTCAGGACCTGTTGAAGTAAGACCTCAAAGACGAGGCGCACGTCTAGAGTGGCAGTCAAAGCTTTGCCGACGGTCTGCACGGCTTGTAATTGACGCACTCGGCGGGTGGTTTCCTCATGCAATTGTGCGTTGTGTAAAACCAAAGCTAAAGTATTGGCTAGGGTGTTGAGCAAATTTAGGTCTTCTTCTGTGAATGCATTGGGTTGATTGGACTCAAATGAGATGACACCCCTTACCTGTTCATGGGTAAGCAGCGGTGCTACTACTGCGCTGCGCAATTGCCGCACTTCCTCTATTACTGCTGAGTTTCCATCTGAGCGCAATTCTTCATCTTGTTGAACATCGGCAATCAGCAGAGGCTTTTGCAAGCGAAAGCACCGACCTCCATATCCCCATTGGATGGGATAAGTCATCCCCCGTACAGATGGGTCTTGATATCCCACTAGCGCAATTACTTTTAAGCGGTTTGGCTCTGTGGCAATGGCAAAGCTGCCTTTTTGGGCGCTAGGTACAGCCAAGAGAGCAGCCCGAATCAGGCGTTCTGTTAAGACCTGAAAATCTGCTTCTTCGCTGATTGCCTGAGTGATCTGTGCCAACGCTTTTAACTCCAACTCCCGCTGTTTGCGTTCGGTAATATCCTCCGCTGCACCATAAATGCGCACCACCCGCCCAGACTTGGCATCTCGCACCGGCAGACCGTGATCGCGCAGCCAGCGGATGCGTCCATCCTTGCGCTGAATGCGGAACTCACTCACATCCGGTTCACCGGACATGAGTGTCTCAAATCGTCGCATGGCAATGGGCATGTCTGGGGGATAGATCAAGGTGCGCCAACCCCCGCGCACTTGGGACTCTTCAGGTGTGAAGCCAGTGATTTTTTCAAAGCCGCCAGCAAGCCACTCTCGCACCAAGCTTCCATCCTCTTCTACTCGAAACGCATAGGCATAATCAGAAATCATCTCGGAGATGATCTGATAGCGCTCTTCGCTCAGTCGTTGTGTCTCTTCCGCGCCTTTTTTCTCAGTGATATCTTGAATAGCGAGCAAAATCAAGGATTTTTGGGGTTCTTCTTGTAATACGCGCCGAGCGTTGAGCAACATCACGCGATGCCCAATCTTTTCAAATGTGTGCTCTACTTCAAAGTCGTCAAAGTGAGAATTGTTGGGTAAGATGTCCTCTAGTAACTTTCTCAGCGCCGGAATATCCCACTGGCGATTGCCCAATTCATACACCAACTGTCCGATTGTTTCTTCAGGGGTGACCTGAAATAAGCGATACAAGGATCGGTTGGCACTCACCACGCGAAGATCAGCATCCAACACGAGCAGGGCTTCGCGCACCGTATCGAGAACGGCTTCGGCAAAGTTAGCAGGGATCTCTCGATGTCTTTCTGTCGCCAAGCTCAATCCTTTCGAGCGTTGAGCTCCAAACATTGGAGCAACTTGATTTCAATAGGATGATCCAAAATATTGAGGAGTAGAAGGATCTTCCAGAACTCAACCGCTAATTTTTCTCCTACCTCCCCAGCATGACGCCTATAATCTGTCTCTTATACACATCT
>JAOAHK010000315.1 GCA_026415275.1 Anaerolineales bacterium | reverse complement strand
GACGTGGGGAGGGTCACTCCAGCCTTGGTACGCCAGATGCGCGCGCCCATTGTATTATCCGCTTCCATCCCAAGGTAGAGCTGTCCGTTGAAAACCAGGACTTCAAAACCCTCTTCTGAACTAAATGTACCATCCGCACCGCCGCCAAGTCCAAAGGCATTATCATTGACCTGAACAAACGGCTGGCAAGCGGGTAGACTTGAGGAAGGATTTGCCGCTTGCGCAGAGGGCAAGGGAAAGACGGAGAGGATCACGATCAGCACACCAAAAACAGCAGACCCGCTCAGCATTTTGCGCAATGCTCTGCTGAGACGGGGTGCGGCTGTTAGAGGGAAGTGTTTCTTTGCCTTCATTCGATCCCTGCTCCAAACAAAACGGGCTTGGATAACCAAGCCCGTTGAGGGGACAAGCAAACTCCACTGCTTCGGTAACCTGGCTATCCTGACCGGCTGCGCCGGTTGTAGATCCATGGCTTTGCGTCCCCGGCTTTCGCCGGGTTTGCCTTTATCGGTCTGGGTTCATTTGGTAAGGTGCACTTAAGCAATTGAGCCTGGGGGCGCCAGGCTCGTCGAATGAAGGACACACACATTGATCTTGACATTCGGCAACCTGGCAGTCATCGTCATCCTAGGATGACCTTAGACCCATGGCTTTGCGTCACCGACTTTCATCGGCTTTGCCTTTTCGTGCTTGAGCTTATCTTAGCAGATCAGCAAGGGGCTGTCAACGAATTTCCCTCTCAGAACTGTTAGGTTAGCAAGGAAAAGGGTTAACAAGATTGTTGGGTGATGGCATCCAGTAGGATTCGTATCTCATTCAAATGATCTCGCATTCATCCCCTCTAAATTTTCGGCATTGTTGTATGTTTTCTGAGCATCCCGCAACTACAATAACATCAAGAGCACCCTATCCACGCTGAGTTTTGTGGTAAAATATACTTGCAAATAGTTGCAACTACAGATATTGGCAATGACTCACTGTCACAGTATGCTTCAATCCCTCCGCCAACGCGGGTTCCGCATTACTCCCCAACGAGAAATGATCATCGAAACCCTCGCCCACAGTGATTCCCATCTCTCTGCGGAAGAGATTCATCAGCGACTCCAACCGCGCAGCAAAACGATCAACTTAGCCACGATCTATCGCACGTTAGATTTGTTGGTCGAACAGGGATATGCCACTCGCTTGGTAGGGGGAGACGGAAAATTTCTTTACGCAACGCGCCAACAAAGCCGTCATTTGCACCTTATCTGTCGCAAATGTGGCCGCTTCTTTCCAGCAGATTATGAAGGTTTGCAGCCTTTTATCGCCCAACTCAAGCAAATCTACGGTTTCCAGGTGGAAGTGGAACACCTGACTTTTACGGGAGTGTGTCCCGATTGTGATTCGTAATTTCTTAAGGAGGTCGAAATGTTATTTTCTCCAATGCCTATGCACATTCCAGACGGTTTTCTATCCACAGCAGTGTCTATTTTCCTATGGATTGTCAGCATATTGATCATTGCTTATTCCCTAAAACGCGTCGGGAATGAGCTCGGTGAACGGCAGGTGCCTTTCATGGGCGTTTTAGCTGCGGCAATTTTTGCCGCTCAGATGCTGAATTTCACTGTAGTGGGTGGCACATCCGGGCACCTGCTTGGCGCCGCTTTGGCAACTATCTTGCTTGGTCCCTGGGCGGCAATCATTGTGATGACCAGTGTGGTTGCCATCCAAGCCCTGATCTTTCAGGATGGCGGACTGGTTGTCTTAGGGGCAAACTTGTTCAATATGGCAATTGTCGGTGTGGCTGTTGCCTATATGGTCTATCGCACCCTCTATCGTTTGAGCGGAGGAAAACAATGGGGCATCTTTGTTGGCGGCTTCGTCGCTGCCTGGGCTTCCATCGAGCTGGCAGCCTTAGCTTGCGCTCTCCAATTAGCCGCATCTGGAACTTCCCCGGCGGATGTTGCAGTGCCGGCAATGGGTGGTATTCACGCCCTGATTGGCATCGGTGAAGGGTTGATCACCGTTGGCGCCTTAGCTTTTCTCTATGCCACGCGCCGCGACTTGCTCACGGCTGGAGAGAGTTCGGCAACTCAAGGAAAGGTTGTGTGGGGTGTGGGTTTAGCCATTGCCCTACTCTTAGCTGTTCTCTCCCCTCTCGCTTCTGCTTACCCCGATGGTTTGGAGTGGGTGGCTGAGGAACACGGCTTTATCGAAACTGCGCGCGCCCCCTTCTACGAAATCATCCCCGACTATGTCTTTCCGGGCGTCTCCAATGAAGCTTTAGCCACGATCATTGCTGGGGTTGTCGGGACACTGATCGTCTTTGGGGTCGCTTTGGCGATCGGTTACGCCCGTCGCAAACGCCAGGAAGCCTAAATTAGAGCTTATCCATTCCAGCTCAGGCTCTCTCAACGTATAATTCACCAAAGAGCCTGAGCTTATTGTTTTCTGGCAATTCGTTGGGCGATGCATATTCATTTCCTTGACCCCTATCAGCCGCGCCAAAGCCTCATTCACGCAATGGATGGACGGGTAAAGCTCATCCTAGCGGTGGCTTTTATCCTGACCACTTCGCTAACACCCATGGGTGCTTGGGCAGCCTATATTCTTTTATCTGCTCTCCTCCTCTCGGCTGAATTGCTCAGTGACCTCCCGCTCGGATATTATTTGCGGCGGGCGTTCTTGGTGTTGCCGTTTATCTTAGCTGCCTTACCCCTTCCCTTTACCGTGCCAGGGCAACTTCTAGCAGAATTTGCGATTGGGGGGATCTCATTGCAAATCTCAACTGAAGGGTTGATTCGGCTGATCAGCATTGCTATTAAGTCTTGGATTTCCGTGCAAATTGCCATCCTGCTGACAGTTTCAACCCCATTTCCGGATCTCCTTCAAGCGATGCGCTCGCTTAGGGTGCCGCGCTTATTGGTGGCGGTCTTTGCTCTGATGTGGCGCTACTTATTCGTTTTGGTCGATGAAGCCCTGCGCCTGATGCGGGCGCGGTCAGCGCGCAGCAGCCAACATCCACAGGGCAGCTATCGCAGCGGTCGATCGATAGCTTGGCGAGCGCGAGTGACCGGCAGTATGGTGGGCAGCCTCTTTCTGCGCGCCTTTGAGCGCTCCGATCGCATCTATATGGCGATGCTGGCGCGCGGTTACGATGGGGAAGTGCGAACCAAACCACTGCCACCGCTCACTCGAGCGCAATGGGTTGGAACCTTGATTGGAATTGCCTTGCTTCTCACAATTCTGATCTTCGCTCAATTCCTGAGTTTATTGGGGTAACGCATGCACCACTCCATTGAAATTCGCAATCTCTCCTTTCGCTACCCAGATGGTCATCTTGCTCTCGATCAGGTCAACTTAACCATCTCACCCGGTGAAAAAGCGGCCTTGGTGGGACCTAACGGGGCAGGTAAATCCACGCTGCTATTGCATCTTAACGGTATCTTGCAAGGAGAGGGAGAATTGCGGGTCTGCGGTTTGGACTTAAGGGACAAAAAAAATTTACCTAAAGTCAGGGGCATGGTGGGTTTGGTCTTCCAAAACCCCGATGATCAATTGTTTTCGCCTACTG
>JAOAHK010000314.1 GCA_026415275.1 Anaerolineales bacterium | reverse complement strand
CTCTAGCTCTCCTTGCTCCAAATATGCGCGGAGTTGGGACATCTTTAACTTGAGAAAGCCCAGTGTCTGAGCAAGTCCATCGTGAATTTCGCGCGCCAACCGAATGCGCTCTTGTAAAATGGCTTTGATTTCCACCTCGGCAAGCAAGTTAGCATTCTGCAAAAGGAAAGAGATTTGGGTGACAATTGCTTTGAGCATCTCTTCTTGCTTCTCAGTGAGTTCCTTGGTGCTAGGCAGTAGAAGCTGCAAGTCTCCCCTTAAGTCCCTCTTTTCAATCGGGATCGGGATTGTAAGAAGGTGGGCGCTGGCTTGCTCACCATCTCTATCAAAGGTGACTCTATTTCTTGTTAGCTCAAGCTTCGCTAAGTTCCGCCGAGATAGTAAGGAGAGGAGAAACTCTTTCTGTGCTTCGCTAAGCTCGCCAACAGAAAACTCCTTGATTGGGCGTTTAAGCTGATTTTCCCAAACAGATACAATTGCAACTTGAATCCCCAAGCCACGTACCAATCCCCTCAAAAGTTCCTCGATAAAAAAGCCAACGTCCAAATGCTGCTTAACCGACTCGAGCTGAAAATGCGCGTGAGCTTCACGCGAGCGCAACCTTGCTCCTTCTAACGCCAATGCTGTCTGATCGCTGACCAATTTCAAGATATATTCCTGCTCGCGTTCAATTCGAGCTTCCGATGAGAGAAACAGATGAAAAATGCCTAATTCCTGATCTAAGCGCCGAATGGGGACACAATAGATGCGCAACTGATCGCCGCTGCCATAGAGCAATGGACAATGCTCCCTAACTTCTTCCATCCGATTGCAATTTAGACATTTTCTCCGCACGGAGGGTGAACTCAGGTATTCAAGCCAATCTCTTGAAATCCCCACCGGTAATTCACCCTGAACACGGGTACTTAGGGTAGCACCAAGTTCATCAATGGTCGTAAAGGTTGCTGCTTTGGCACTGACCAGATCCATCATCAGCTCTAATGCNTTATTCAAGATTTGGTTCTCATCGGTTGCGGTTGCAAGACGATGACTGATACGGACAACATTTTCATATTTTGCGTAGGATTGCTCCGCGCGAAGCTGCGCTGTTTGCATCCATTCTTGGGCTTGGCGGTCTTTTCGGGAACTCTGACGCTCAAGAGCAAAGATCGCAGTAAGACATATTAATCCAATGAAACCAACTAGCAACTTAAAGTACCAAGGGATGAGTTGAATACTCAAAACAACCCCTATGATGATCACCATTGAAATAAGAGCCATCCAAAACCAAGTTGCTCGTTTCTTCATCCGTTCATTCCGCAATCTATCAGACTCTCACAATGAGAGCAGCAGCTTTTCTCCAGAAACCTTTAGGACGACAATTCACCCAAAACTTTCAAGATCTCCTGGCTGTGACCCTCTGGCTTCACATTTTCAAAAACCTGCAGGATTGTCCCATCTTTGCCAATGAGAAATGTGGTGCGAAACACACCATCGTATTCCTTGCCCATAAATTTTTTACGTCCCCAAACGCCATACAGTTCGCACACAGCATGATCCGTATCCGCAAGAAGGGTAAAGGGTAAATTGTATTTTGTTTTGAATTTTTGGTGCTTTTTCGTATCATCCGGGCNGATCCCAATAACGGGTACACCTGCCTTTTCGTAATCCGCGTAGGTATCGCGAAAGCCACAGGCTTCTGTCGTGCATCCCGGCGTATCATCTTTCGGGTAGAAATACAAGACAACCACTTTCCCGCGGTAATCCGATAAACGATGCATCTCGCCATTTTCATCCGGTAACTGAAAATCTGGCGCAAGGCTTCCAGCAGCTAAAGGCATCTCAACCTCCTTGGCACTGTACAGCATCTTCCAAGATTGTAAAATCTTGCACAAATTATCACGCGTATTTTACCCCATTAAGTCGACATTAAACATAAGATTTCTATCAATTTTGCTCTGCATCCAGAAGAGCGATGAGCTTCCCCATTGGCTCAATTTCATATCCCGGCAGCCCCTGAATCGCTCTGCGAAATTCACCATCTTGTAACACCTCTAATAGGGGTCTCACTAGCTCATCCTCATAGAATTCTTTGGGGAACACCAAGTGATACGCTTCGGAGAACAACGGGACAAAGTCCAAATCCAACGCTTGCGCAGCCGCAGCAATGCCCAAGCCACAGGTCGCTCTGCCGGAAGCAACCGCTGCAGCCACGGCTAGGTGGGTGAATTCCTGATTTTCATAGCCGCGTATCTGTTGTGGTTCAATGCTCATCTGTTTCAAATGATAATCTAATAAGACACGCGTTCCGGCGCCGCTCTGGCGGTTGACAAAACGCACATCATTGCGCGTCAAGTCAACCAAAGAAGTTAGTCCTTGTGGATTTCCTTTCGGCACAATCAAACCCTGCATTCGATTGGCAAAGCCGATGACGACCATCGCTCGGTTGGGTAGGTATTGGCGAATATACGGCAAATTATAGACTCCTGTCTCAGGATGGAGCAAATGAGAACCGGCAAAGTGCGCTTCCCCACGGCGTAGCGCGATCAATCCCCCCAGACTTCCCACGTTTGCTGAGACAAGACGTCTCGCGCGTCGGGCTAGAAATTGGGCAAGGACATCTAACCCGACATCATGGGAACCGATCGCCAGGATAGTTCTCTCGATATCTTCAAGCGGCCGATACAGTCGCACATTGACCTTCTCACCCGCTTCTAACCCTTGAATGCCGCGCGGGACAATGACAATCCCATCTGCCTGCACCAGAGAAGTGATTACCCCTGCTCCCCTTGAGAGCGGCGCGGCGCAAACCCGATCTCCCACTTTGCCAACAACCACGCGCACGTAATCATCATCCCCTGCTGGGGAGGTAATTTTCTTGGTTATCACCGCAGACAGGGTAGATGAGCTGCTTTGGGGTTTTCCTAACCAACGTTCGATGAGCGGACGGATGAAAATCTCATTCGTCAACGCGGCAGAAACCGGATAGCCAGGCACACCAACTACCAAAACATAGGATCGTCCTAAATCACGCTTTCCTTCTCGCTTAACCATTCCTAGAACGACTGGATGGCCAGGGCGAACCGCAACTCCATGGACGAAGATATAACCCAAGGAATCAATGACCTTTGCCGTGTAGTCTTCTGAACCTGCGGAAGAGCCGGCATTCACCAAAACCAAATCATGAGTCAGAGCAGCTTCAGCCACAGTCTCACGGATGCTCTCAAAGCGATCTCTGACAATCGGAAAGCGCGTTGCTTCGCCTCCATACGAGCGAATCTGAGCAGCCAGAACAATCGAATTGAACTCGATGATTTTCCCCGCTTCGACTTTTTCCCCAATCGGGATCAACTCGTCACCGGTCGGAATAACAGCCACTTTTGGCTTACGAGATACCCAAATCTTGGTTTGCCCACTGGCGGCTATCGCTCCTAAATCGACCGCGCGCAACGTTTGTCCCGAAGGCAAGACCAGTTGCGTTGCCACAATATCTTCGCCCATTGGGCGTACATGCTGCCAGGGCACCACCGCAGCGCGGATGCGAATAAGCTGGGGTTGGCGGAGATTCTCAGAAATCTGCCCTTGATCTGTCAATGGCTC
>JAOAHK010000313.1 GCA_026415275.1 Anaerolineales bacterium | reverse complement strand
TCCCATCCCGGTTTCATGGCTTTAGGAGCATACACTGCAAGTATCTTCAGCATCGTTTTGTTCGTCGATGATAGCGTGTTTGGGCCGGCTCTTTTACCGCCAGCGTTAGGGCAATTTGCTTTTCCGATTATCCTTCTCATCAGCGGGGCAGTGGCATCAACCGGCGCTTTACTAGTAGCGATTCCATCCTTTCGCACAAGAGGAGATTACTTAGCGATCATTTCGCTGGCTTTCACTTTCATCGTAAAATCCTTGATCGAGAACATGGAAATTGTTGGCGGTCCGCGTGGATTACGCGGTCAGCCTGATTGGGCAACTTTACCGGTGGTGTTTGTTTGGACGATGTTGTGTGTGTGGGTAATTAATAACTATGTCCGTTCGACCTTTGGCAAGACGATGAACGCTGTACGCGATGGCGAGATGGCAGCTAATGCGATGACGGTCAATACCAGAAGAACCAAAATGGTCACCTTCTTGTTTGCCGCTTTTTGGGCGGGCGTTGCCGGTGGATTACTTGCTCACGTCTTGCGCTATGTGAACCCCGGGTCGTTTGGCATCCAAAAATTGGCCGAAGTTCTGGCGATGGTTTATTTTGGTGGTTTGAATTCGGTGGTGGGTTCGATTGTCGGTGCAGTGGGGTTTAACCTGCTCAGTGAAGCCTTACGTCCCTTAGAGCTCTATAAGTGGATTATCATTCCGATCATGATCATCTTGATCATGATCTTTCGCCCGACCGGTTTGATCGCCTTTACCGAATTCGATGTCAAGAGATTAATCCAACCCCGCAACAAGGATAGGGAGGCGTGAAATGGCATTGCTCGAAGTCAAAAACATGACCCATTACTTTGGCGGATTACGGGCGGTTTATAACTATAATCTAACGATTGAGAAGGGCGAAATCCGTGGCTTGATCGGACCTAACGGAGCCGGCAAGACAACGATCTTCAACTTGATTACCGGGATCTATCGACCCACCGAGGGAACAGTAACCCTAGATGGAGAAAACTTGGTTGGGTTGCAGCCGTATCAGATTGCCGCCAAAGGCATTGGGCGCACCTTTCAGAACTTGCAATTGTGGCGACATATGAGCGTGATTGACCATGTGAAGCTAGCTCAATACTCAAAAATTCGCTATGGATTGGTTGGCGCTTTCTTTGGCACACCGCTGCGCCATCGTCAGGAGCAGGAGATCGAAGAGCGAGCGCTAGAATTACTGGAGCTGGTTGGCATTCGACATCTTGCAGATCAAATTGTCACCAATTTGCCCTACGGTGCGCAACGGCGGGTGGAGATGGCGAGGGCTTTAGCCACCGATCCGAAAATCTTATTCCTCGATGAGCCAACAGTGGGCATGAATCCCGAAGAATTAAAGGACATGATGGAGATTATCCGCCATGTTCATGAAGAATTGGGACTTGCCATATTTCTGATCGAGCACCGCATGAAAGTAGTGATGGACTTGTGTCAACGCATCCAAACTTTGGTCTTTGGAGAGGTGGTTGCTGAAGGGACACCGGAGGAAATTCGCAATAATCCTATTGTGATCGAAGCTTATCTGGGCAAGGAGATAGAGACCTAATGTTGCTATCCATTGAAAACTTGCGTGTATCCTATGATCGGATTAAAGCCTTGCATGGCATCAATTTTGAAGTTGAAGAAGGGGAAATTGTTTGTATCATCGGCGCAAACGGCGCGGGCAAAAGCACCACTTTGCGGGCAATTTCCCGCTTGGTAGCGGTTGAGCCCGGATCGAAAATGACTTTTGCTGGCAAGAATCTGCTTGATTATCCACCCGATAAAGTGGTCAGTGAGTTGGGCATCTCGCATGTTCCCGAAGGCCGGCGGCTGTTTGGCAACCTCACCGTGATGGAAAACTTGCGCTTAGCTGCCTTTGCCCGCATGGATACCCGCGCTGTTGAAGAGGACATTGAGCGCGTGTTCACTATTTTTCCGCGCTTGAGAGAAAGAACTTATCAAAAAGCTGAAACACTCAGTGGTGGAGAACAGCAGATGTTGGCAGTTGGGCGAGCGTTGGTCTCGGCAAAACGGTTGATGCTGCTAGATGAACCTTCGATGGGTTTAGCTCCTTTGATGATGATGAGCGTCTTTGATGTGTTGAAGGAGATCAACCAACGGGGAACAACCATCCTGTTGGTCGAGCAGAATGCTCGTCTGGCGCTCAAGTTTGCTACACGTGGGTATGTCTTGGAAAGCGGCAATCTGGTGCTTCAGGGCAAATCGAGCGATTTACTGGCGAATGAGGAAGTGAAAAAAGCCTATTTGGGAGGGTAGTTCGGAATAGAGCACGTGCCTTTTTAGGTTTCAAAAAGGCACGCGCTTTTTCTTCGTCTTAAGGCACTCAAACAACACTAACAGACAATCGAAGGCATTTTCATCGAATTGGGTATGGGAAGCCCCAGAAGGGTGCAGATGGTTGGGGCGATTTGTAACATGGAAATGGGAGATGGGTTGATACCCTCTCCGCAGCGATTTTTTTGAATCAGGAATAAGGGTACTTCCCTGACTTCCGCTGTTGCTCCACCGTGGGAGCGATCCGCGTTCATTCCATGGTCACTGCTGACAAGGATATGATAGCCTTTTTCTAGCCACTCAGGAATCAAGTTTGCCATTAATAAGTCCTGTTGTGACGCTTTTGTGCGGTACTCGGGGGTATCTGAACCGTACGTCTCCCCGGTGAAATCCATACCAGAGGGCAATACTAAGAGATAATCGGGGAAATACTTGCGCACTAACATTGCTGCTACCGAAAAACATTCAACATCGGGGTAATCATCTTCGGTATAAAAGCGACCGTGTTGGATAGGTAGGGAAGGGTCATCTACTTCACGATCTTCAATTTCGAATGGAGCGCGGTTATAGAGTTCTGAGATCCAGGAATATGCTATCGCAGCAGTGGTTTTCCCCGCTTGAACAGCGAGCTGGAAGATATTGGGCATGTTTGAAAGCCTTACAACTCTATTTGAGACAATGCCATGTTCGATCGGTGGGACACCTGTATGCAGGGTTTCATACATCGGACGGGATATGCTCGGCAATTCTCCAATGACCTTATACAGGCTGGCGATGTTTTGCTCCACGAGGTGCATTAAGAAGCCCATTTCATTTGTTGCAGTGTCATAACGTAAACCGTCGGAAAGGACAAAGATAACTTTTGAAAATGAGAATTGCATTTTTACTATTCTCCAAAGTGGAAGATGACTTAGCACATATTGTTATCATGTTTGATGAGGGATGTTAGTTAATAATCAATAATCAAATAAAGAAATGACGATAAATAGGAAAGGCAGCATAAAGGTAAACCTCATACAATTGGTCACACGATAATGTACAAACATGTCTCTTCCCAATAGAAATTGGAGGTAACGAAACAAACCATGGGAAGTTAACGATTTACAAACTCGTAAAAAGACTTTTACAACTTTATTTCGCAAAATTGATTGACAGAAGATGTTGTGAGTAGTAAAAACAAAAAAAGAATCATATAGAAAAAGTCTTGGTAAACCGGGGGGGGGGGGGATACCAACAGAATCAATTATACCTGTAATAAATAGTAAAGAGGTAGAA
>JAOAHK010000312.1 GCA_026415275.1 Anaerolineales bacterium | reverse complement strand
CACAAAGAGGAAGCCGAGCGGCAGTTGGAGACTCTGATCAACTGGGGTCGTTATGCCGAGCTTCTCTCCTATAACGATGATCAGGAGATTCTGTACTTGGAGACTTTACCCGAACTACTTGCTCAGCCGGCTTAATCCAACGGTACAGGAGTCACCATTGGTGACATTTTTCACTTGCTGAACTTTGTAATCTTGTGGTATGGTTTAAGCAACGCAAAAGAAACTTGCAAACCTTTCACTTTCAAAGGATGGAGAAATGAAGAAAGTCAATTGGCTAATATCCCTTCTCGTTTTGGTAAGCCTTTTACTCACCGCCTGCGGCGGAGGTGCCCAAAGTCACCTCGACAAGATTAAGCAAGCCGGGGTGATCAAGGTCGGCACCAGCGCTGATTACCCTCCCTTTGAATACGTAGACGAGAGCGGCAACAAAACCGGGTTTGACATCGAACTGATGGAGGAAATCGCCAAACGGATGGGGGTCAAGGTCGAATGGGTTGACATGCCCTTTGATAGCTTGATTGCTGGCGTTCAAGAAGGAAAAATCGATTGTTCTATTTCGGCCTTCAACTACACCGAGGAGCGGGACAAAGTGGTCGATTTCAGCGAAGCATACTATACCGCCGAAGACGCTTTTTTGGTCGCCGAAACCTTCACCGGAAACATCACCAAACCCGAAGATGTCGCGCAATATAAAGTGGGCGTTCAGAGCGGCACCACGCAAGACGACTGGCTGACCAATGTCTTGAAAATCCCTGAGCAAAACCTCTCCCGTTACGACCGCGCTGACCAAGCCGCCCTAGATCTAAAGAGTGGGCGCATCGATGTCATGATGGCTGATGCCATCCCAGCCAAAGCATTAGCCCAGAAGATCGGCGGGTTAAAGATCGTCTACACCGGTGTTCTGTCGAGCGGTCCGATGAACATCGTCTTGCCGGAAGGAGATACCGAACTCGCCAAAGCGATCAATGACATTCTCAAACAACTAAAACAAGAAGGCTTCATCGATCAATTGGCGCAAAAGTATTTCGCTGAGTAAGTTTTATGGAGAGATGGGCAGGGAAAGTTCCCTGCCCTTTTTGCCATCGTTTGTCCTTGCATGGTCAATCAATTTTTCTCTTACATTTTTCAGGGCACTTCAGTCACAGTTGCTGTGACCTTGGTTGCTCTGCCGCTCGGTCTCATCTTGGGCTTATTGCTAGCATTACTCTATAACTACGGCGGCTTTTGGGTCTCCCGCTTAGCAGCTGCCTACAGCCTAATTATGCGCGGGGTGCCACCGATTGCCTTGCTCTTTATCCTTTATTTTCTCCTTTCTGGTCGTCTCATTAACCTCACTCCCTTCTGGGCAGGTTCAATCTCGCTGGGCATTATCAGTTCCGCCTATCAAATGGAAATCCTGCGCGGTGCGCTGCAAGCGGTTGGCGAAGGGCAGATGACGGCGGCGAGGGCAATTGGGATGAGCCGCCTACAAGCCATTCGCTATATTATTATCCCCCAAGCTATCCGACTCGCTATTCCCCCATGGTCGAACGAGGCTTCGATTGTCCTCAAGGATTCTTCGTTGGTTTACGCCATCGGCGTGCCGGAAATCCTGCGCCGCGCCCAACAACTGAGCGCAACCACCCAACAACCTTTCTTAGCCTTTGGAGCGGCTGCTCTCATATACTTTGTTCTGGTTTTCCTCGTCAATCGCGGCTTGGACCTTCTCGCCGAGAAAACCAAACTTCCGACCTCGATGGCTTGATTCGCAGGAGACTTAGCCATGATCGATACGCCCTATATCTTACAAGCCAAAAACCTGACCAAAATCTACGGCGAGAATGTCATCTTCAAAGATATTTCGTTAGATGTCCATAAAGGGGAAACCATCGTGATCATTGGTCCAAGCGGTACCGGCAAAAGCACCCTCTTACGCTGTCTGAATCTGCTGACCCCTGTCAACAGCGGGCAAATTTTTCTCGAAGGGGAGGAAATCACCGCCCATGGTGTCGATCACGACCAAGTGCGCCAAAAGATCGGCATGGTGTTTCAGAATTTCCTGCTCTTCAACCATCTGACAGCTCTGGGCAACGTGATGATCGGGCTGACCAAAGTCAAAAAGATGCCTCCTGAGAAAGCCAAACAGAAAGCGTTGCACGAACTCGAACGGGTCGGACTTGCCGATCGCGCCCATCACTACCCGGCGCAGCTCTCTGGTGGACAGCAACAACGGGTTGCCATTGCGCGTGCCCTAGCCATGGATCCGCTGGTCATGCTCTTCGATGAGCCAACATCGGCGCTCGACCCGGAACTGATCGGCGAGGTGTTGGGCGTTATGGAACAATTAGCCCACGAACACATGACGATGCTGGTCGTCACACACGAGATGGGTTTCGCCCGCGAAGTAGCTGACCGAATTATTTTTATGGAAAAAGGCAGTATCGTTGAGCAAGGCTCACCTGAAGACCTCTTTGAACGCCCCCAACACGCCCGCACACGCGAGTTTCTGGGCAAGATCAGCGAGCTATACGGAAAGAAAGAAAAGAAATGATCTCCTTCTTCGAGTTCTTCGTTCGTTTTCTGCCCGATTTGTTGAGCGGCATGGGAATGACCTTGCTCCTGACTGCCGAAGGCGTCTTGGCAGGCTTTATTTTGGGACTGGCGGCGACGTTAGCGCGCACCTATGGGGGAAATTTCTGGCGTAATCTGGCGATTGGTTATATTGAATTGTTCCGTGGAACTCCCCTGTTGGTACAGGTGTTTTTGCTGTATTATGGTTTGCCCGGTTTGGGCATCACCCTCAGCCGTGAATGGTCGGCTTTTCTGGCATTGGGATTGAACTCGGGAGCGTATCAAGCAGAATACTTGCGCGGTTCGATCCTAGCCATCGGCGAAGGGCAGATGTTAGCCGCGCGGGCGATTGGCATGTCCAAATGGAAAGCGGTCTTCTATATCATTCTTCCCCAAGCCTTACGCCTAGCCATCCCGGCTTGGGCAAACGAGCCTGTCTCCTTGCTCAAAGCCACTTCGGTGGTCTTCCTCATCGCCGTGCCAGAGCTGATGACCCGCGCCAAATTGATTGCCTCGCGCACCTATGACCCGATCAGCTCTTATCTGGCAGTGGCGGTTCTATATTTGGTTTTGGTGTATTTGGTAGATGCCACCATGAAGTGGCTGGAGCGGCGGACGCGCTTGCCAGGCTTCTCGGCGGTTGGTGAACGTTGACACACCGTTGTAAGAACGCTTTTAATAATCCACTCATTCCCTATATTCTATCCAATCATCCCTCATTATGACACTCATCTATTCCAAAAGTGAATAATTTCACTAGTTTTCCCGATTTTGGTATAATAGAATTCATGCAGATATGCACTAAATGGAATATATACATATTTTCAAGGAGTGTTTTGTGAGTCTGCCCAAAAACCTACAAGAAGAAATTCACCAACTGCATGCTCATATCTGCAGCGGACTGGCAGACCCCAGCCGCATCATGATCCTTTACACCCTAGCCGAAAAAGAGTGCACCGTTTCTGAGATTGTTGAAGCTCTGGAAATGAATCAGTCCACCGTTTCACGCCACCTGAAAGTGTTGCGTGAGATTGGGT